>NZ_BAAAJE010000026.1:0-56209 GCF_039526625.1 Nocardioides aquiterrae | reverse complement strand
CTGCTGGTCGCGGTCGCGGCGGTCGTCTGGGCGCTGGGACGGGGCGGCACCGAGCCGCCGCCGGAGGCGCCGGTGCGGGTGCAGGACCGGGCGACCAGCGAGCTGGCGGACTCGCTCACCAGTGCGATGAACGACGTCCAGGCGGCGTGCGTCGCGGCGTACGTCGTCGACGACCTCGGCTTCGACACCCTGGTCGACGACGGGTTCTTCGCCGCGGACGGGCACTTCCTGAACCCGGACCTCGCCGACCGGCCGGAGATCAAGGACTCGCTGACCCGCGCCGCGCAGTCCTGCGTCGGCTGATCACGCCTCGATCGGACCGACCTCCCAGCCGGGCGGCGAGATCGGGTGCAGCATCGCGTCGGTGCCGCCGTCGACGTAGAGGACGGCGCCCACGATGTTCGACGCGCCGTCCGAGAGGAGGAACGCGATGGTCGCGGCGACCTCCTCGGGGCGGCCGAGCCGGCCGATCGCGTTCGGGTAGGCGTCGACCGCCGGCCCGAGCAGCGGGTCGGCCCGCATCTGGTCGACCATCGGCGTCTCGGTGGCGCCGGGCGCGACCGAGTTGAGCCGGATGCCGGATCCGGCCCACTCCGGCTTGACGCCCTCGCGCCGGGCCCACCAGGCCAGCGCGGCCTTGCTGGACGGGTAGACCATCACCGAGTCGACCTGCGCCGCCTCCTCGCGAGCGCGGGCCTCGTCGTCGCGCAGGCAGGCCTGGGCGACCGGCGCGTTCCACCCGGGCATGCCGGTGATCGAGTTCGACGCGAGCAGGACGACGCCCGCGCCCTGCGCCGCCGCGAGCTCCGCGTGCAGCCCCCGCACCAGGGCGACCGCCCCGAAGTAGTTGACCGACACCAGCAGGTCGCCGGGGACGCCGGTCCGCCCGGCGATGCCGGCGGCCGGGACGAGCCCGTGGACGACGTCGGTGAGCTCGCGGACGCCGGCGACCGCCGCCGCCCGGCCCTCCGGGGTGCCGAGGTCGGCCGTGACGTCGGCGTCGTGCAGGTCGACGGTGATCACCCGGTCGCCGTCCCTGCCCAGCAGCGCCGCGGTGGCGGCCCCGATCCCCGACGCGGCCCCGCTCACGACGTACGTCCTCATGCCGCCGAACTGTAACGTGTTCTACTCGCGCCGAGCTGCTGTAACGCGGTGTTGTGACGACTAGGAGCCCGCTGCAACGGGTTCATAGTGGTCATAACACCGCGTTACACGTACCGGCGGGCCCGCTCCGCGGGCGTCCCGGGGCCGGAGTCGAGCAGCGCGGCGAGCTCGTGCTCGAGGACGGCGCCGACGCGCTGGCAGAACGCCTCGGGCTCGTCGGCGGCGTCGGGGAGCTCGGCGACGATCCGGTCCACGATGCCGGCGTCGCGCAGGTCGAGCGCACGCACCTTCTGCGCCCGCGCCATCTCGGGGGCGTGGTCGAGGTCGCGGTGCACGATCGCGCTGGCGCCCTCGGGCGGCAGCGGCGACAGCCACGCGTGCTGGGCGGCGATCACCCGGTCGGCGGGGAGGAACGCGAGCGCGCCGCCGCCGTTCCCCTCGCCGAGCATCAGGCAGAGCGTGGGTGCTCGGACGGTGACCAGCTCGCTGAGGCAGCGCGCGATCTCGCCGGCCAGGCCGCCGTTCTCGGCCTCGGGGGAGAGCGCGGCGCCCTGGGTGTCGATCACGGTCACCAGCGGCAGCCCCATCTCGGAGGCCAGTCGCATCCCGCGCTGGGCCTCGCGCAGCGCCTCCGGACCCATCGGGTGCTCGGTGGTCTGCCCGCGGCGGTCCTGCCCGAGGAACACGCACGGCGCCTGACCGAACCGCACGAGCGCGAGCAGCAGTCCGGGGTCGTGCTCGCCCTGGCCGGTGCCGTTGAGGGGGACCACGTCGCTGGCGGCGTACTTGAGCAGGCGGCGGACGCCGGGCCGGTCCGGGCGCCGCGACCGGGTGACCGCGTCCCAGGTCTCGACGTCGGGCAGCGGGCTGAGCGGGACGGGGGCCGGCACCGGCCTGATCCCCCGCCGCGGCGCCAGGATGATCGCCAGTGCGCGGTCGAGGATGCCGGCGATCTCCTCGGGCGGGAGGACCGCGTCGATGATGCCCTGGGCGTAGAGGTTCTCGGCGGTCTGCACGCCCTCGGGGAACGGCTTGCCGTACAGCGCCTCGTAGACCCGCGGGCCCAGGAACCCGATCAGCGCCCCGGGCTCGCCGACGGTGACATGCCCCAGCGACCCCCACGACGCCATCACGCCGCCGGTCGTCGGGTGCCGCAGGTAGACCAGGTACGGCAGGCCGGCGGCCTTGTGCGCGGCGACGGCCTCGGTGATCCGGACCATCTGCACGAACGCCGGCGTGCCCTCCTGCATCCGGGTGCCGCCGCTGACCGGGCCGGCGAGCAGCGGCAGGCCCTCGCGGGTGGCGCGCTCGATCGCGGCGACCAGCCGGTCCGCCGACGCGCGGCCAATGGAGCCCGCGAGGAACCGGAACTCGCCCATCACCACGGCGACCCGGCGGCCTTTCATCAGCCCCTCGCCGGTCAGCACGGACTCGTCGACGCCGCTCTTCTCCCGCGCGGCGGTGAGGTCGGCGGCGTACTCCTCGCTGATCGCGCCGTACGCCGGCGGCGTGTCCCACGAGGTCCACGAACCCGCGTCGAGGACGAGGTCGATCAGCTCGGCGGCGGACAGGCGGTGCGTCATTCCCGGAGGCTATGCCAAGCAGCCAGCACCGTGGTCTCGCGCTCGCGTGACATTCCGCTCACCGGGGCGTCCTCGGTGGACCGGACCCAGGCGAGCGTGTCCCGGGCGGTGTCGGCGACCGGCCGCAGCACCAGCCCCGCGGCGAGCGACGGTGCCGGGTCGTGGCTGCCGAGCCCGTCGTACTCGGGCCGGGGCAGCCAGAGCGGCAGCGCCTCCGGGCCCATCCACGGCTCGACGCCCTGTTCGGTGAGGAACTCCTGCGGCACCCAGGTCAGCGCGGCGTCGCTGCGCACGCCGACGGCGACCTGCGCGATCAGGTCGCGGATCGGCAGCACCTCGCCGACGCCGTCGTAGTCCCCGGGGGTGCGCCGCTCGGCGCAGGTGACGATCCACGCGGCCAGGTCGCGCGCGTCGATGACCTGCATCTCGTCCTCGGGGTCACCGCCGGCCAGCGCCTCGCCCCCGTCGGCCAGCCGCACCGGCCAGTAGGTGAAGCGGCGCGTGGGGTCGTCCGGGCCGACGATGAGGCCCGGGCGGATCACCGTCCAGGACGCGGCGCCGTCGCGCACCAGCTGCTCGCAGGCGACCTTCATCGGCCCGTACGCCTCGGGCTCCTGCTTCAGGTCGACGTCGTCGTGCTGCGGCTCGCGCAGCGGCAGCGTCCCGGGCGTGCCGCCCGGGGTCGCGTCGTCGGCGTACACGTTGACCGTGGAGACGAAGACCCAGTGGGCGGCGGGGAAGGCCGCCACGGCGGTGCGCACCCAGGACGGGATGCGCGCGACGTCGACCACGGCGTCGTACGTCGTGCCCGCGAGTTCGTCGGGCACCGGGTCGGTGCGGTCCCACGCCACGAACGCCGCACCCTCCGGCACCGGTCCGGACGTGCCGCGGGTCGCGCACGTGACCTCGTGGCCGCGCGCGACCGCCTCCGTCGCGACCGCCTTGGACAGGAACACCGAACCGCCGAGCACCAGGATCCTCACCCGCGGCACGCTTCCGGCTCGGGCGGCCGGCCGCAACCGATTCAGCCCAGGGCAGACGCCGGGTTTCACCGGCTGACCGGTGAAACCCGCGGGCGCGCCGTCAGCCGCGCTGCGGCGTCTCCGGGCTCAGCAGCCAGGCGCTGAAGAAGCCGGAGAGGTCCTGGCCGCTCCGCTCGGACCACCAGGTGGTGATCTCCTGGTAGTTCGCGTTGCCGTCCTCCTGGCTGGCCGGCCACGCGCGGACCAGCTTCCAGAAGAGGTCGTCCCCGAGCTTCTTGCGCAGCTCGTCCCACATCACGGCGGGGATGTAGTAGACGTTGCCGGCCCCGAACGAGTCCTCGTGGAAGAACCCCGGCGGCCCGGCGTCCCCGCGCAGCTGGGTGTCGAACGTCGCCCAGAGGTCCATCCGCTCCTCGAGCGGCCGACCCTCGTCCTCGCTCTGCCACACGCCCTGGAGGTAGGTCGCCATGCCCTCGCTCATCCAGACGTCGCGCCAGTCGACGGGGGTGACCTCGTCGCCGTACCAGTGGTGCGCCATCTCGTGCACGAGCACCTCGGGCGACGTCGCGTAGGGGGTGTCGCCGAGCGTGATCATCGTCTGCGTCTCCATGCCGCTCTTCGAGTCGACGACGAGGAAGCCGAGCGTGTCGAAGGGGTACGGGCCGAGCCGGTCCTCGAGCCAGTCGAGCGCGGCCGGCGCCCGGCGCAGCCGCTGGACGATCCCGGGCCGGCCGGTCGGCGTCCAGTAGGTGATCGGGACGCCGGACGAGGAGCGGTCCCGGGTCATCGTGAAGTCTCCGATCGCGACCGTCACGAGGTACGACGAGGCGGGCTCGTCGAGCCGCCAGTGCGTGGTGGTCCGGCGGCCGGAGTCGCGGCGGGACACCAGCGTGCCGTTGGAGACGCCGACCATCGGTGCGGGCACGGTGATCGTGACGTCGTAGAGCGCCTTGTCGGACGGCTGGTCGTTGACGGCGTACCAGCTGTAGGCGCCGTACGGCTCCTGCATGGTCCACACGCCGCCGTCGTCGGTGACGGTCCACCCGGTGCTGGAGAAGTCGCTGCGCTGGACCGGTGCGGGCACCGGCTCCGGCGATCCCGAGTAGCGGATCACCAGCGTGTGCTCGTCGTTCGCCGTCACGGGCTCGTGGACGACGAGGTCCTTCCCCTCGTGGTCGTACGTCGTGTCCTCGCCGTCGACCGTCACCGCGCTCGGCCGCAGCGGCGGGGCGAGGTCGAGTCGGACGTCCTCGGCGTCGGTGGTGGCGCGGAAGCGGAGCTCCTCGACGGCGTCCAGGGTCCTGGCGACGGGGTCCCAGGTGAGGTCGAGCGCGTAGTGGAGCGTGTCGACACCCGGGTCGCCGACCTCCGGGTACACCCGGTCCTCGACCGGGGTGCTGTACCCGTCGACGACGGCGCCTGCGGGAGACGCCTCGGGCGCGGGCGCGGGCGAGCCGTCCGGCCGGTCGGCCTCGGTCGTGCAGCCGGTGACCAGTCCGGCGATCAGGCCGGCCGTCGCCAGGGCCGCCGCGGCGTGCCGCAGCGTCGTCACACGTCCTCCCACCCCAGCATCTCGGCGACCTCGGCGCCCAGCGTCATCGGGCCGAACGGCTTGGCAATGACGCCGACGACGTCGAGATCGTCCCAGGCCTGGGCGCCACCGGCGCGGAGCTTGGCGGTGAGGAGGATCACCGGGATGTCGCGGGTCCGCTCGTCCGCCCGCAGCGCCTGGAACGTCGCCCGCCCGTCGATCACCGGCATCATCAGGTCGAGCAGCACGGCGTCCGGCCGGTGCTCGCGGGCGAGCTCGATGGCGGCCGCGCCGCCGTCGGCGGCGATCACCCGCCAGCCCGCCACCGCCTCGAGGGCGAGCTGGGTGATCTCCCGGATGTCGTCGTCGTCGTCGACGACCAGGACGGTCGGCTGTCTCACGACCGGCTCCGTTCGGTCCCGGCCAGCGCGGCCGGCCTCGTGCGCGGCTGCCGGGCGTGCCCGGGCCGGGGCAGCGTGAAGAACACCGTGGTGCCCTCGCCCAGCGTGCTCTCCATCCAGATCTGGCCGCCGTGCCGTTCCACGATGCCGCGGCTGATCGCGAGTCCCAGCCCGGTACCGCCCTTCTGTCGGGAGTCGGAGGAGTCGACCTGCTCGAACCGCTCGAACACCGACTGCAGCCTGTCCTCCGGGATGCCGCGGCCCTGGTCGCGCACCCGGAACAGGACGTGCCCGTCCTCGAGCCGGGTGTCGAGCACGACCGTCTGGCCCTCGCTCGAGAACTTGATCGCGTTGTTGACCAGGTTCGTGAGCGTCTGCACGATCCGGTCCGGGTCCGCGACGACGCGGCCCGGACTGGGGCGGACCTCGACGCGGACGCCGGTCGAGCGGGCCAGGCCGGCCATCTCGGTGGCCGAGCGGGTGAGCAGCTCGCCCGCCTCGATCGTGGTGAGCTCCATGGTCCGGGTGCCGGACTCGATCCGCTCGAGATCGAGGATGTCGTTGATCAGCCGGGTGAGCCGCTCGGTGCTGTCGGCCGCCGTCGACAGCAGCGATCGGGCCCGGGGGGCGAGCTCCCCCAGCACCCCGCTGACCACGAGGTCCAGGGACCCGCGGATCGAGGTGAGCGGCGTGCGCAGCTCGTGGCTGACGACGGACAGGAACTCGTTCTTCATCCGCTCGACCTCGCGCCGCTGCGTGACGTCGCGGAACACCACGACCGCGCCGCGCACCGTGCGCGCGTCGGGGCGCTCGTCGACCAGCGGGCTCGCGCTGATCTCGACGGGGAAGGTGGACCCGTCCGCGCGGATGTAGACGTCGTCCTGGGCGGAGGTGACCGTGCCGGTGTCGATGGCCTCGGCGATGTAGCAGCCGCTGTAGGGATACGACCCGCCGTCCTCGGACGCGACGTGGAAGACGTCGTGCGCGTTGCGGCCGAGCAGGTCCGGACCCGCGTAGCCGAGCGCGCGGGCACCGGACGGGTTCACGAACGTGAGGTCGCCGGAGGCGTCGACGCCGTAGATGCCGTCGTCGACGGACGTGAGCAGCACCTCGGTCTGCCGGGCCAGCCGCCGCAGGTCCTCCGTCTGCTCCTGGACCCGCTGCTCCAGGCTGCGGCGCAGCGCGACGTTGTCCCGGGTGAGCAGGATCTGGCGGCCGGCCACCGCCACCGCGAGCGCCAGCCACAGTGCTCGGCTGGCGGCGTTCAGGTCCACGGCCCCGGACAGCACCTGCACGGCGGCGGCCGAGATCAGCGCCGTGTAGACGAGGGCCGTGTCCGGCACCTGCGTCGGCTTCCCGGAGTCCTCGGGGGTGTCCGTCTCGACGCTGGGGTACCAGGCCGCGAGCGCGACCAGCGCGTAGCCGACGATCCACCCGAGGTCGAGGGGGGTCCCGAAGCGGAAGTCGCCCTTGGCGACCAGGACGGCGTACGCCAGGTCGCTCGGGATCCAGCACGAGAAGCCGAGGGCCAGCAGGAGCAGCGCGCGCCGGTCGGCGCCCCGGCTGCGCAGCAGGGCCAGGATGACGACCACGAGGACCGTCACGTCGAGCACCGGGTTCAGCATCGTCGAGACGGTCGAGGTGAGGCTGCTGCCCCGGGTCAGGTCGAGCAGCGGTGCGTAGACCAGCGTGCTGGAGATGACCAGGATCGCGCCGCCGACCAGGAACCCGTCGAGGAAGACCACGACGTGGTCGATGCCTCGCCTGCGGATGCTCGGGTACCCCAGCACCGCGGCGATGGCCACGACCAGGGCCAGGGTGATCGACAGGTCTCCCACGCGGCTCGGGGAGGCGACCGGGTCGGCGCCGACCGCCGCGGTCCACCCGTTGCCGAGCATGGCGAGCAGGACCGCGAGCATGACCAGGCGCCAGAAGCGCCGGCGCCGGCCGATGGTGTGCCGGGCGCGCAGCCACGAGCTGACGGCGAGGAACGCTCCGCTCACCACGGTCGCGACCGAGGTCACGACCTCGCGGGTGTCGGCGGGCAGCACGAACGGCTGGAGGAGCACCGCGCACACAACGCAGGCGAGGACGACGATGCGCAGCACCGCCCGGAAGTGGCGCCACTGCCGGTCCAGCGGCACCATGCGGGTGCCCGGACCCGGCCCGGGCGTGGGGTCCCCGGCGCGTGCTGCGTCAGTGGCCACGGCGTCCCTGCTGTCCTGCCTCGTCCCAATGCTGTCGGAGAGATGATCGGCGGGCGAGTCGCTCATCTGAGTCGTTCACCTCCGGTGCGCAAGATCACTCGCCGCGGAGCAGCGGCCTCGCGAGCCTGCGGCCGTGGTGGATCTGCGCCTTGATCGTGCCGAGCGGGGCCCCGACCTGCTCGGCGATCTCCTCGTAGGACATCCCGTAGACGTCGCGCAGCAGCAGCGGCTCCACGAACTGCGGGTGGTCCTTCTCGATGGTCTCCATCGCGTCGAGCAGGTCCAGGCGGGTGCCGGCGATGACGCTGGTGGTCCGCGGGTCGGGCCGCTCGAGCGGCCCGACCTCCTGCGGGTCCGCGGCGGTGGCCTGGTTCTTCATCCGGCGGTACGTCGTGCGCGCGCTGTTGACGGCGACCACGTGCATCCAGGTGGTGAACCGGCCGCGGCCGCCCCAGGAGCCGATCTTGTTCGCGATGTTGATCAGCGCGTCCTGGCACGCGTCCTCGGCGTCCGGCAGGTGCGGCAGCACGCCCCGGCACACGTTGAGCGCGCGCGGCCGGACGGCCGCCAGCAGCGCCTCCAGCGCGTCGCGGTCCCCCTGCTGCGCACGCCGGGCGAGGTCGTCGAGCTCGTCCGGCGTGAGTGCCTCGATCGTCACGGTCACCACCTTTCCCCGTCGACAGCACCCTAGACGGCCGACGGGGAAGGGTGACCGAAGCGTTACTTCACCTCGGCGCGCAGCACGCCCCAGAGGCCGATCGTCATCGGGATCACCAGCCAGATCACGCTGGCGACGCCGAGCTGAGCCCAGTGCGCACCGCCCATGTCGCCGTTGAAGAGGTAGCCCTGGGCGAAGTTGAAGTCGACCCACGGCTGTGCCTTCTCGAACCACGCCTGACTCTGCGCGAGCAGGGCCGACAGCGGCACCAGTACGAAGCTGATCACGAAGTAGCCCACGATCGCGGCCGCCGAGTTGCGCAGGAGGACGCCCAGCATGAACCCGATGAGCATCCCGAGCACGTTGGCCAGCACGATGTACGCGAGCTCGATGGCGGTGACGTCCCACGTGGTGGGCACGCCGGCGATGGTCGACCCGAGGACGTTGCCCACGGCACCGACCGCGGCGGCGAGGAGCATCGACGCCACGCCGACGCCGACCGTGACGGCCAGCTTGGCGCGAACCACCCGGCCCCGGTGCGGGACCAGGGTGAACGACGTGAGTCCGGTGCGCTGGCTCCACTCGCTGGTCACGGAGAGCACCGCGATGACCGGGAGGACGACGGCCATCGGGAAGCCGATCGACGCGGCGAAGCTGTCGTAGGTGAGCTGGTCGTCCGGAGCGAACAGGATGGTGGCCGTCGTGGCCACGACCGCGAGGATGCCGATGGACATCATCAGCCAGAAGCCGGACCGGGTGTCGAACGACTTGCGCAGCTCGACGGCCACGATCCGCGACATCGGGATCCGGGTGGGGGTCGGCCGCGCGGTGCGCACGACCTCGTTCTCGACGGCTACGGCAGTCATGCCGCCACTCCTTCTCGGTTGTGGTCTCGCTGGGTGTCTGCGGTGAGCTCGAGGAACATCTCCTCGAGGCCGGCGCCGTCGGCGGCGCGCAGCTCGGTGAGGGCGACGCCCGCGGCGAGCGCCACCTGGCCGACCCGGTCGGGGTCGGCGTCGACGCGCAGGGCGTCGGTCGTGGGGGAGAACTCCAGGTCGGCGTCGACCAGGGCGCGGGCGAGCGTGGGGACGTCGCGGGTGCGGACCAGGGTGCCCGCCGTGGCGAGCAGCTCGGCCTTGGTGCCCTGGGCGACGATCCGGCCCTGCCCGATCACGACGAGGTCGTCGGCGATGACCTCGATCTCGTGCAGCAGGTGGCTGCTGAGCAGCACGGTGCCGCCCTGGTCGGCGTACCCGCGCAGCAGGTCGCGCATCCAGCGGATGCCCGCCGGGTCCAGGCCGTTCGCGGGCTCGTCGAGGATCAGCACCTCGGGGTCGCCGAGCAGCGCGGTCGCGATGCCGAGCCGCTGGCGCATGCCCAGGGAGTAGTTGCGCACCCGCCGGCCGGACTCGCTCGGGGTCAGGCTGACCCGCTCGAGCATCTCGTCGACCCGGCCGCGCCCCAGGCCCATGGTCTGCGCCGCGACGGTGAGGATCTCGCGGCCGGTCCGGCCGGCGTGCTGGGCGGAGGCGTCGAGCAGGACGCCGACCTCGAGGCCGGGGTTCGGCAGGTCGGCGAAGCGCCGCCCGCTGACCTCGGCGTGGCCCGAGGTGGCCGGCGTGAGGCCGACCATAATCCGCATGGTGGTGGACTTCCCCGCGCCGTTCGGGCCGAGGAAGCCGGTGACGCGGCCGGGCCGGGCGGTGAAGCTGACGTCGTCGACGGCGGTGAAGCCGCCGTACTTCTTGGTGAGGGACTGGACCTTGATCATGACGACGAGCCTCGCGGTCGCGCGGGGGTCCCCACATCGGGGAGGAACGGCGCCGCATCCCTGATCCGACCCTTAAGTATCTCGGGGTCGGACCCCGAGCCCGTGATAATGGCCCGGTGTCCATGCCCTCTCGTCTCGGTCGCTACGTCGTGCGCCGTCGCATCGGCTCCGGCGGCTTCGCGACGGTGTGGCTCGCGTACGACGAGCAGCTCGACTCGCCGGTCGCGGTCAAGGTCCTCGCGGAGAACTGGACCGAGGACACCGCCGTGCGCCAGCGGTTCGTCGAGGAGGGGCGGTTCCTCCGCAAGGTGGAGTCGCCGTACGTCGTGAGCGTGTACGACGCCGGCGAGCTCGAGGACGGCCGGCCGTACCTGGTGATGTCGTACGCCGACCAGGGCACCCTCGCCGACCGGCTCGAGGTCGAGGGCCTGACGCCGGCGCAGACTCTGGAGGTCGTGCGCCAGGTCGGGTCGGGCCTCCGGGCGCTGCACGAGCGCGGCGTGCTGCACCGCGACGTGAAGCCCGCGAACGTGCTGTTCCGCACCGTCGAGGACTCCGCGAGCGGGTCGGCCAACGGCTCCGTGCGCGCGATGGTCGCCGACCTCGGCCTCGGCAAGGCGCTGGACGTGTCCTCGCGGCTGACGATGATCGCGGGCACGCCGACGTTCGTCGCGCCGGAGCAGGCGCAGGGCGAGCCGCTCGACCCGCGCGCCGACCTGTACTCCCTCGCCGCGCTGACCTACCTGCTGCTGAGCGGGCGGGCGCCCTACTCGCACGCGACCCTGTCGGCGCCCGCCTCGCCCGCCGCGCCGCCGCCGCTCTCCTCGCCCGAGCGCCCGTTCCCCCGCGAGGTGGACGCCGTCGTACGCCGGGGCCTCGCCCGGGACCGCGACGACCGCTGGCCGGACGTCGCGTCGTACCTCGCCGCGCTCGAGGCGGCGCTCACGCCGGTGACCGCCGACGACCGGTCGGCCGCGTGGCTGCCCGTCGACCCGCACCTGACCCAGCCCGGGGCGCGCCCGTCGCCGCTGCCGTCCGGCGACCCGCTACCGCCACCGGTCCCGCCCCGGCGCCGCCGGGGCCGCTGGGTCGCCGGTGCGCTGGCCGGCGTGCTCGCGCTCGCGGCCGGCGCCGGCGCCGGCTACTGGTACGAGCAGCGCGGCGAGAGCGAGGCCACCGTCGGCGACGACACCGGCACCCTCTACGTGACCGTGCCCGGCGACTGGGAGCGGGCGCTGGCCCCGAGCGGGTGGACGGCGCCGCTGGACGGCGGCGAGTTCCCCGCGCTGTCGGTCGGGACGTCGCCGCGCTGGACCGACGTGAGCTCGACGGCCCAGGGGGTCTTCCTCGGCATCCTGCCCGGGACCGAGCTGCCGGTCCGGCTGCCGCAGCACCCCGAGTGCGGTGCCAAGCAGACCCAGGTCCAGGGCACCTTCGACGGCCACCCGTCACGGACCGTGCTGTTCACCGACTGCCCCGGTGGGGTGACGGTGGAGCGGGTGGTCCAGCTGGCGGCGAACCGGCTGCTGTGGGTGCAGGTCCGCAGCGCCACGCGGGCGACCGCGAACCTCGTCCTCGACGAGGTGCAGGCGCGCGGGTTCTGACCCGCGCTCAGGCCTGCTGCCAGAGCTCGATCCGGTTGCCCTCCGGGTCGGTGACCCAGCCGAACCGGCCCACGCCGTCCAGGTCCTGGACCTCCTCGGCGACGTCGGCCCCGGCCGCCCGCAGCTGCGCGAGCATCGCGTCGAGGTC
The DNA here is from genome assembly GCF_039526625.1 of Nocardioides aquiterrae. NCBI lineage: Bacteria > Bacillati > Actinomycetota > Actinomycetes > Propionibacteriales > Nocardioidaceae > Nocardioides > Nocardioides aquiterrae. The sequence continues at coordinate 44,219 of NZ_BAAAJE010000026.1, read as the reverse complement.
GCGGACCCGGAAGTTCAGCATCGTCCCCTGGTCGCGGGAGCCGAGGTAGTCGGTGTCGGCCGCGAACGCCGCGAACACCGTCGGTCCCGGCTCGGGCCGCCACAGGCCGTGCTCGTCGACGTCCAGCCCGAGGCAGTCGCGGTACCAGGCGCTCAGGGCGTCCGGGTCGGTCGCCCGCAGGAAGTACCCGCCGATGCCCAGCACGCGTTCCATGTGCTCAGCGTGCCACTCCGGCGGCCGGACGGGTCAGCTTCTCGACGCTGGCGGCGACGTGGTCGCGCAGGCTGTCGAGGCCGGGGAGGTCGACCGCCCGCCCCACGACGCTCATCTCGAACTCGGCGGTGGTGCCGCCCGGCGCGGCGAACCAGGTGAACGTGTTGAAGCGCAGCGTGTTGCGGTCGGGCTCGCGGTACCGGAACGAGAGCATGTCGTCGGTGCGGGCCAGCACCGTGACGTCGCGGTAGAGCACCCGCACGGCCGCCAGCTTCGCCGACACCATCTCGCCGGGGGTCCGGTGCTCGTTGACCAGCTTCGCGCGCAGGCTGTAGCCGCCGGTCGTCGGCTCGTCGGCCGGGCGCCACCGGACCTCGAACAGCGGCGAGACGTCCTCGGGGACCCACCCGCGCGGCACGTCGTACCGCCACTGGTACGTCGGGTCACCGAGCCGGTGCGGCGCGTACTCGAGCCCCGCCGCGAGCGGCGGGTAGTCGATGTCGGGTGCGTACGGCTGCAGGGGCAGCACCGGGATGGACGGCGAGCTCGCCGGCACCGGCGCGGCCGCCGCGAAGGTGGTGGGGGCCTCGTGCCGGAGGACGCCGACGCCGTACCCGGCGACGGCTCCGATCCCCACGAGCGCGAGCGTCAGCCCGATCCAACGCACCCTCATGGAGGAGCAGGGTAGTCGGGCTCCCGGCTTGTGACAGTTCTGTGCGAGAGTGTCTCGTCACTGTCACAAGGAGATCGACCATGACCGCCGCCCCGACCGCCCTCCTCGACCGCCACCGCCAGCGTCTCGACGACGCCGTCGCGGCCTGCGCCGGCCGCACGTACTTCTCGGCTTTCGACGAGTCGCCGTCGCCGCGGGTGTACGGCGAGGAGGCCGCCGGGTCCGGCAGGGCGGCGTTCGAGGCGTGGCTCGGCGGCGCCTTCCCGCTGGAGACCCCGGGTGCCTCCGGCACGGTGGCGACCGAGCGCTCGCCGTTCGGCCTGGACCTCGGCGTCTCCTACCCGCGGGTCGTGGACGTCGACGCGCTGCTGTCGGCGGTGCGTGCCGGCATGAAGGGGTGGCGGGACGCGGGTCCCGAGGGTCGCACGGGCGTGTGCCTGGAGATCCTGGACCGCCTCCACGCGCGTATCTTCGAGCTGGCCAACGCGGTGCAGCACACCAGCGGCCAGGCGTTCGTGATGGCGTTCCAGGCGGGCGGGGCGCACGCGCTGGACCGCGCACTCGAGGCGATCGCCTACGCGTGGACCGAGATGACCCGGACGCCGGCCACCGCGATCTGGGAGAAGCCCGGCCGCGGCGAGCCGCTGCGGATGGAGAAGACCTTCACCGTCGTGCCCCGCGGCGTCGCGCTGGTGATCGGGTGCAACACCTTCCCGACCTGGAACTCCTGGCCGGGCCTGTTCGCTTCGCTGGTCACCGGCAACCCGGTCGTCGTCAAGCCGCACCCGGCGGCGGTGCTGCCGCTCGCGATCACCGTGCAGGTCTGCCGCGAGGTGCTGGCCGAGGCGGGCTTCGACCCGAACCTGGTCACGCTGGCCGCCGAGGAGCCCGACGACCACCTGGCCGCGACGCTCGCCGTCCGCCCCGAGGTGAGGCTCGTCGACTTCACCGGCGGGAACGCGTTCGGCGACTGGCTGGAGGAGCACGCCCGGCAGGCCGTGGTGTTCACCGAGAAGGCGGGCGTCAACACCGTCGTCCTCGACTCCACCTCGGACTTCGCCGCGATGTGCCAGAACCTCGCGTTCTCGTTCTCGCTCTACTCCGGCCAGATGTGCACCGCGCCGCAGAACGTCTACCTGCCGGCGGCAGGGGTGGCGACCGAGGACGGGGTGAAGTCGCCGGCCGAGGTGGCCGCGGGCATCGGCGCCGCGCTCCACCGGCTGCTCGGGGACGACGCCCGCGCCGTCGAGCTGCTCGGCGGCATCGTGAACGCGGGCGTCGTCGAGCGACTGGAGGCTGCGTCGGCCGGTCGCCGCGGTGATGTGCTCGTTGCGAGCCGTGAGGTTCGCCATCCCTCGTACGACGGCGCCACGGTCCGCACGCCCACGCTGCTGCGGCTGACCGCGAAGGACGCGGACGTCTACGAGTCGGAGTGCTTCGGGCCGGTCTCGTACCTGATCGAGACCGACGGCACCGACCAGTCCATCGAGCTGTTCCGCGACACCGTCCAGCGGCACGGCGCGATGACCGCGGCCGTGTACTCGACGTCCGACGAGGTCGTCGAGCAGATGCGCGACGCCGCGCTCGACGCGGGCGTGGCGCTGTCGGAGAACCTGCTCGGCGGGGTGTTCGTCAACCAGTCGGCGGCGTTCTCCGACTTCCACGGCACCGGCGCCAACCCGGCGGCGAACGCCTCGTACACCGACGGCGCCTACGTCGCCCCGCGGTTCCGGGTGGTGCAGTCGCGCCGGCACGTTTGACGCCCGACGGCACCGATGAGAAAGCAATTCTCGGCAGGTCTGTCGATTTCGTAGTTCCTGGTTCGTGGAGCAGGTGAGGGAACCTGCCACCGAGGAGACGATGATGACCGACCTGAAGAGCCGCTGGCTGGCGCTGTACGTGCTGTGCCTCGGCGACCTGATGATCGTGCTGGACTCGAGCATCGTGAACGTCGCGCTGCCGTCCATCCAGGCGGACCTGGGGTTCTCCCAGTCGGCGCTGGCGTGGGTGGTCAACGCGTACCTGCTGACCTTCGGCGGGTTCCTGCTGCTCTCCGGCCGGCTCGGCGACCTGCTGGGCAACAAGCGCGTCTTCCTCGGCGGCGTGGTGTCGTTCACCGCCGCCTCGGTCGCCTGCGGGCTGGCGCCGACCGCGTCGCTGCTGGTGGTCGGGCGCGCGGTCCAGGGTCTCGGCGGTGCCGCGGTGTCCGCGGTCGCGCTGTCGCTGATCATGGGGCTCTTCTCCGACCCGGGCGAGCGGGCGAAGGCGATGGGCTTCTTCGGCTTCGTGATGTCCGGGGGCGGCGCCGTGGGCGTGCTGCTCGGCGGCGTCCTCACCGGGCTGTTCTCGTGGCACTGGATCTTCCTGGTGAACGTCCCGATCGGGGTCGGCGTCTGGCTCGCCGCCCGCCGGGTGCTCCCCGGCGACGAGGTGGTCCCGCAGCGCGCGCGGATCGACGTCCTCGGCGCCGTGCTGGTCACCGGCGCGCTGATGCTCTCGGTCTACGGGATCGTCAGCAGCACCTGGGCCCTGCTCGGCGGCAGCGCGGTCCTGTTGGCGGCGTTCGTCCTCTGGGAGTCGCGCACCGCCGAGCCGCTGGTCCCGCTGCGGCTGTTCCGGCTCCGCAACGTCGTCGTGTCGCAGGTCGTGGGCGTGTTCTGGGCGGCCGCGATGTTCGCGTGGTTCTTCCTGGCCGCGCTCTACCTCCAGCAGGTGCTCGGGTACGGCGCCCTCGAGGTCGGTCTCGCGTTCGTCCCCACCAGCGTCGTGATGGCGGTCTGCTCGCTGCGGGTCTCGGACAAGCTCGTGATGCGGTTCGGCATCCGCCCGCCGCTGGTCGCCGGCCTGACCCTGGCCGCGATCAGCCTCGCGCTGTTCTCGCAGGCGCCGGTCGGTGGCGACTTCGCCGTCCACGTGCTGCCGTCGATGCTGCTGCTCGGCGCCGGCGCGGGCATCGCGTTCAACCCGGTGCTGCTCGCGGCGATGGGCGACGTCGAGCCGCACGAGTCCGGCCTCGCCTCCGGCGTCGTGAACACGTCGTTCATGATGGGCGGCGCGCTCGGCCTGGCCGTGCTGGTCAGCATCTCGACGGCCCGCACCGAGTCGCTGGCGGCCGCCGGCACCGCGCCGCTCGAGGCCCTCAACGGCGGCTTCCAGCTCGCGTTCGCGGTCGGCGCGGCCGCCGCCCTCCTCGCAGCCGTCGCCGGCGGGGTCCTTCTCCGCCCCAAGCCCATGGTGATGCCGGAGCTCGAGCCGGACCTCCCCGACCCCTACCCCGAGGCTGTCTAGGCGGATAGTCCCTGACGAAAATGTCGGCCGGCCGGCCAGTTCACGACATTTTCGTCAGGGACTATCCGTCAGATCAGTCGACGGTGAGCGGGGCCCGGGAGATCGGGCAGCTCATGCAGCGGGGGCCGCCGCGGCCGGAGCCGAGCTCGGAGCCGGAGATGCGGACCACCTCGATGCCGGCCTCCTCGAGGCGGGCGTTGGTCTCGACGTTCCGCTCGTACGCGACCGCCACCCGGGGCGCGACGGCCAGGGTGTTGTTGCCGTCGTCCCACTGCTCGCGCTCGGCGGTCACCGGGTCGAGGCCGGTGTCGATCTGGTGGAGGGTGTCGATCTCCATCGCCTTCGCGGCCGCGACCAGGAACGGCTCGGCGTCGGCCACCTGCAGCACCAGGTCGCGGTCGTCCTCGGCGCGGTCGGCGAGCGTGACGGCGTACGCCTGGAGCGAGTCGGCGACGTTCGGGTACATCACGATCTTGTCGGTGTCGACCATCGTGCAGACCGTGTCGAGGTGCATGGTCGCGCGCTCCTGCGCGATCGGTACGGCGAGCACCGTGCGCGCCAGGTCGGCGTGGAAGACCTGGCGGGCGAACCGCTCCACGCCGGCGGGGGTGGTGCGCTCGCCGACGCCGACCGCGATCACGCCCGGCGCCATCAGCAGCACGTCCCCGCCCTCCACGTGCTCGTGGTGCCAGCCGTGGATCTTCCGGGTGCCGCGGAACCGCGGGTGCTCGGTGTAGATGAGCTCGGTCAGCTGCGTCTCGCGGGTGCGCGCCGGCATGGCCAGCGAGGTCACCGCCACGCGATCCCGGACCCAGACGCTGGAGTCGCGGGTGAACAGCAGGTTCGGCAGCGGGTCGATGAGGAAGTCGTCGCTGGCGAGCAGCGAGGTGACGATGCCGTGGCCGCCGCGCACCTCGTCGTTGCGGATGCCCGCGGTGAGGTAGTCGGTGAGCTCCTCCGGTGACGCCTCCCGGAGGAACCGGGCGAGGTAGGACCGCAGCGTGTCGCCGAGGTGCAGGCCGGCGAGCGCGGTGGTGATCGCGTGGTTGCGCGCGTCGTCGCTCGCGAGGGTCTCGGTCAGCAGGTCGGTGAGGTAGAGGACCTCGACGCCGCGTTCGCGCAGCTGCTGCGCGAACGCGTCGTGCTCCTCCTGGGCCCGGGCCACCCACGGGATGCCGTCGAACAGCAGGCGGTCGTTGTTGCGCGGGGTGAGCCGCTTCAGCTCGTTCCCCGGCCGGTGGAGCATGACGGTCTGGAGCGTGCCGACCTCGCTGTCGGCGCCGTGCGTGGACATGACCGACAGCCTAGGAGAAGAGCTCGTACGCCGTGAGGGCTGCGAGCACCAGGCAGATCGCGGCGCCGACGTAGTGCAGCACGTGCAACTTGATGAACCGCTGCAGCCCGCGGCCGGCGACCACGGCCAGGCCGCTCACCAGGAGCAGGGCGGCGAGCGCACCGACGAACACGGCCGCGGGCTGCTCGTACTTCGCGACCAGCGAGATCGTCAGCAGCTGGGACAGGTCGCCCCACTCGGCCGCGAAGAGCACCAGGAACGACGCGATGACCGCGCGGATGCCGTGCACGTCCTTGGTCTCGACGTCCGACCCCTCCGCGGCCTGGTGGCTGCGGCCCTCCCGGATCAGGATCACCGCGCCCACGAGGAAGATCACCCCGGCGATCGCCTTGACCAGGTCGTCGGGCAGGAACGACACCGCGTGCCCGAGCAGCACGGCGACGACCGTCTGCACGGTGAACGCCAGCCCGACGCCGATCCAGACCAGGATCGGGCGGTACTTCGTGGCGAGCACCAGGGTCGCGAGGAACGTCTTGTCGGGCAGCTCGACCACGAAGATGGCGAGGAAGGTCAGGCCGATGACCACGGGATCCACTACAGGAACTTTCTGGCGAGGGCGGCGGCCGCGGCGAGGACGTCGGACACCGGTCGGCCGAGGGCGACCGCGGCGCGGGCCACGTCGTCGAACTCGGGTTGGGCGTTGACGACCGTACCCTGATGGCGGGCGAGCTTGACGCTCACGGTCTGTCCGTCGACGTCGACCGAGACGAACTCGCGCTCCAGCGCGTGCTTGCGCAGCGGCTGCTCCCGCAGGCCGATCGTGGTGGTCTGCCGGAAGATCGCGGCCCGCACGTCGGCCGCCCGGCCGCCGTCCACCAGCGCGCTGAGCGTGTGCGCCGGGCGTCCCTTCTTCATCAGGATCGGCGTCAGCCAGGCGTCGGAGGCGCCGGCCTCGAGGAGCGCCGCGATCACCGACGGCCACACCCGCGGGTCGAGGTCGTCGACGTTGCACTCCAGCAGCAGCGGTCCCTCGGCGCCGGCGGCGCCGCCCGGCACGCCCGTGAAGAGCCGGACCACGTTCGCGTGCCCGTCGGGGTCGCGGCCGCCCGCACCGATGCCGATGGCGTCGACGGTCATCGCCGGCTGCGGCCCGTACGACGTCGCGAGCGTGGTCAGCAGCGCCGCGCCGGTGGGCGTGCACAGCTCCATCGCGACCCGGCCGGCGTGGGTGGGCACCCCCCGGAGCAGCTCGGCGACGGCGGGCGGCGGCACCGGCAGCGTGCCGTGCGCGGTCTCGACCGTGCCGGAGCCGACCGCGACCGGCGACACGGTGACCGCCTCGGCACCGAGGTGGGCGAACCCCGCGCACACGCCGACCACGTCGGCGATCGCGTCCAGCGCCCCGACCTCGTGGAAGTGCACCTCGTCGGGCGTCGTGCCGTGGACGGCGGCCTCCGCGACCGCGAGCCGTTCGAACGTCGTGAGCGCGAGGTCGCGGACGCGCGGCTCGAGGGCGCCGTGACCGAGCAGCTCGCGGACGTGGTGCCAGGTGCGGTGCACCGACGAGTCGGTGACGTCGACGTGCACGCGGGTGGCGGCGAGCCCGCCCCGGCGTACCTGCTCGACCCGCAGCGCGATCGGCTCCGGCGCGACCGCGTCGACGGCGTCCCGGACCACGTCGAGCGGCACCCCCGCGCCCACCAGGGCACCGAGCAGCATGTCGCCGCTGGCCCCCGCGGAGGCGTCCACCCAGAGCGCGGTCATCGCGGCACGCTCTGGCGGGCCACCCGCGCGGCGTGCACCCCCGCGCCGTACCCGTTGTCGATGTTGACCACGGTGACCCCGGGCGCGCAGGAGTTCAGCATCGCCAGCAGGGCCGCGACGCCGCCGAGGGAGGCGCCGTAGCCGACGCTGGTCGGGACGGCCACCATCGGTACGCCGGTCAGCCCGCCGACCACCGAGGGCAGCGCGCCCTCCATGCCCGCCACGACGACCAGGCAGTCGGCCGCTTCGAGGCGGTCCCGGACGCCGAGCAGCCGGTGCAGGCCGGCCACGCCCACGTCGTCGATCCGGTCGACCCCGGCACCGTGGACGGCCACGGTCAGCGCCGCCTCGGCGGCGACCGGGGCGTCGGAGGTGCCGGCGGCGACGACCGGGACGGTGCCGGTCGGCGTCGGCAGCGGCCCGAGGGTGACCGCGCGGGCGACGAGGTCGATGGCGGCGTCGGGCAGCGCCCGGCTCACGACGTCGAGGGCCTCGGGGGCGAGCCGGGTCGCGAGGACCGCCCGCTCGGGGTGTCTCTCGTGCAGCGCGCGGAGGATCGCGACGACCTGGTCGGGTGTCTTGCCCGCGCCGTACACGACCTCGGGGTCGCCGGTGCGCGCGGCGCGGTCGATGTCGACGCGAGCGAAGCCGAGGTCGGCGATCCGGGGGTCCTGCTGGTCCACGGGCCGAACCTACTCGACCGCGGCGGTTCAACCCGATGCAGGACCGGGGCTGACCTCGGCGCGGAACGGGTCGGCGGGGTAGACCCCGAGCACCTTGACGTCGGTGGTGAAGAACGCGAGCTCCTCGAGTGCGCGCTGCACGCCGATGTCGTCGGGGTGCCCGTCGACCTCGGCGAGGAACTGGGTGGCGGTGAACTCGCCGCCGACCATGTAGCTCTCGAGCTTGGTCATGTTCACGCCGTTGGTCGCGAAGCCGCCCAGCGCCTTGTAGAGGGCGGCCGGCAGGTTGCGCACGTTGAAGATGAAGCTGGTGACGACCGGCCCGTTGCCCGCCGGGGCCTCGACGAGCTCGGGGGAGAGCACGACGAAGCGCGTGGTGTTGTGCTCCTCGTCCTCGACGTCCTCCGCGAGGATCTCCAGCCCGTAGATCTCCGCGGCCAGTGGGGGCGAGATCGCGGCCTGGGTCGGGTCGGCGGCCTCCGCGACCTCGCGGGCGGCCCCGGCGGTGTCGCCGGAGATGATGGGCTTGAAGCCGTGCTCGCGGATGATCTTGCGGCACTGGCCCAGCGCGTGCACGTGGCTGTGCACGGTCTTGATCGTGTCCATCGTCGTCCCCGGGACGCCCATCAGGCAGAAGCGGATCCGCAGGAAGTGCTCGGCGATGATGTGCAGGCCGGAGCTCGGCAGGAAGTGGTGGATGTCGGCGACCCGGCCCGCGATCGAGTTGTCGATCGGGATCATCGCCAGGTCCGCGCTCCGCTCACCTCCAGGGGCCGACTCGACGGCGGCGAAGACGTCCTCGAACGACGCGCACGGCACGGCCTCCCAGTCCGGGTAGTGCTCCATGCAGACCTGGTGGGAGTTCGCGCCGGGTTCCCCCTGGTAGGCGATGCGTCGGGTCACGGTCGTCATGGTCGCACGCGGCCGCGCGCGTCAGGATTCCGGCGGGAGCCGGTGAGACCGGGGCGCCCAGGCCGCACAGGCTCCGCCGAGGTGGACACGCTGGATGCCCTCACCGCGAGGCTCGCGGCCCGCACCTAGGCTCGGCGCGTGGACATCGCCGCCCTCACCCTCGCCGTCGTCGCCCTCGCAGTCGCCCTCGGCGCTCGCCGCGGGACCGGACGACGCATGGCCACCGGTGCCGAGGCGCTGCCCGAGGACGTGCACGGGCTGCGCCAGGAGGTCGCGGCCCTGCGCGCCGAGGCGACGGATGCGCTGCGTCACCTGGCGGTGGTCCGGTACGACGCCTTCGGCGACATGGGCGGGCACCTCTCGTGGTCTCTCGCGCTGCTGGACGACGGCGGAGACGGTGTCGTGCTGACCTCGATCCACGGTCGCAGCGAGGCGCGGACCTACGCCAAGAGCATCGCCGGGTGGACGTGCGACCAGCAGCTGTCACCCGAGGAGCTCGAGGCGATCGAGCACGCCCGCCCGTAACGGCGCCGTCGGCGGCGCACCACCGACTCCTCAGGTCTGCGGCATCGCGGCCGATCGTGCTCGGCGACGTTATCCGGCGAAAGGCACAGCATGTCCGCGTCCCGACCCTCCACCTGGTCGACCTGGTTCCGCGACCGTTCCGTCCGCACCAAGGTGCTCAGCGCCGTGTTGGTGACCGCGATCGTGGCGCTCGCCGTCGGCCTCATGGGCCTCCGTGCACTGAGCGCGTCCGCGAACGCCGCCGAGGACATCTACACGGAGAACCTCGCGGCGGTCGACGCCGCGGGGGACATGGAGGTGGCCGTCAACGTGATGCGGCTGAAGTCCCGCGACGCCCTGATCGCGGTGACCGACGAGGACTCGCGGGCCGCCCTGGACGAGCTGCAGGCCCTCCGCTCGGACTTCGACGAGGCCGCGGCGCGCTACCGCGCCGGGGGTCTCGACAAGCAGCGGCAGGAGGCCTTCGACGAGCTGACCGCGGCCATGGACGAGTACGTCCGGAAGCAGCGCACCGTGATGGCGCCGCTCGCGATGGGCAACTCCAACGCGGCCTGGTCGGAAGCCAACGAGCGGGTCATGAAGCCGCTCACCACGACGATGGCCGACTCGCTCACGACGCTGACGGGGATCGAGGCGGCCGAGGCCGAGCAGGCCGCGGCCGCGGCCCAGAGCTCGTACCGGAGCAACCGCCTGACGGTCATCGTCCTGCTGCTGGCCGGGATCGGCCTCGCTCTCGGCGTCGGGTGGCTCGTCGCGACCGCCCTGGCCCGCAACGTGGGCAGGGTCAAGGACGTGGCGGACGCGCTGGCCGAAGGTGACCTCACCCGTCGCGCGGACGTCGCGGCCCGGGACGAGGTCGGCCGGATGGCCGAGAGCCTCGATGTCGCCACCGGGAAGCTCCGCGAGCTCATGGGCTCCGTGGTGTCGTCGGCCGACGCCGTGGCGGCCGCGTCGGAGGAGCTGTCGGCGTCCTCGCAGCAGATCGCCGCGGGCGCCGAGGAGACCGCGGTGCAGGCCGGGGTGGTCTCCGGGGCCTCCGAGGAGATCTCGCGCAACGTCCAGACCGTCGCCGCCGGTGCCGAGCAGATGGGTGCGTCGATCCGGGAGATCTCGACCTCGGCCAACGACGCCGCCCACGTGGCCGCCGAGGCCGTGTCGATGGTGGAGAGCACGAACCTGACCGTCGGCAAGCTCGGTGCGTCGTCCCAGGAGATCGGGAACGTCGTCAAGACCATCACCTCGATCGCCGAGCAGACCAACCTGCTGGCGCTCAACGCGACCATCGAGGCGGCTCGCGCCGGCGAGGCCGGCAAGGGCTTCGCCGTCGTCGCCAACGAGGTCAAGGAGCTGGCCCAGGAGACCGCCCGCGCCACCGAGGACATCGCGCGCCGGGTGGAGGCGATCCAGGCCGACTCCTCGGGCGCGGTGGATGCGATCGGGCAGATCGCCGCCATCATCACCTCGATCAACGACTACCAGCTGACCATCGCGTCGGCGGTCGAGGAGCAGACGGCCACGACCAACGAGATGTCCCGCAACGTCGCCGAGGCCTCCACCGGCAGCAGCGAGATCGCGGTCAACATCAGCGGTGTGGCCGCGGCCGCCGACTCCACCACCGAGGCCCTGACCCAGGCGCGGACGGCCGTCGACGAGCTGGCCCAGCTCGCCGGGTCGCTGCGGACGACGGTGGGGGCGTTCCGGGCCTGAGGTCCGCGAGGCCCCCGCGGGCGACCGCGGGGGCCTAGGCTCCCGCTGTGAACCCGATGCGGTGGCTGGCCCTGAGGCTGGGTTCCCAGCCCTGGCTGCACCGGTTCTCGCGGGTGATCGTCGGCTCGGACCTCGCCCTGCAGCGGGTCACCCGCGGCCGGATCACGCTGCTGACCTTCGCCGGGCTGCCCGAGCTCCAGCTCCGGGTGCCCGGCCGGAGGACCGGCATCCTGCGCGTGACGCCGTTGCTGTGCGTCCCGCACGGCGCCGGCTGGCTGGTCGCGGGCTCCAACTGGGGTGCCCCCGAGCCGCCCGCGTGGGTCGCCAACCTGAAGGCCGCCGACGAGCCGCTGGTGACCTTCGGCGGCCGCACCGTCGCCGCCGACGCCCGCCTCCTCACCGGTCCGGAGCGCGACGAGAAGTGGGCGACCATGCTCGAGACCTGGCCCAACTACGCGAAGTACGCCGAGCGCACCCCGCGGGAGCTGCCCGTCTTCTGGCTCACGCCGCGCTGAACCTGTCCGCCGAAACCCGACCGACACGCCGATCACCCCCGGCGTGTCGGTCGGGTTTCACCGGCTGACCGGTGAAACCCGCCGGCGTGTCACCGAGGCACCCGGACCAGCAGCCGCCCGTGGATGCAGGTCATCCGCAGCTCCTTGCCGGGGCCGATCGAGTCGCCGTCGAGCTGGCGCGGGGTGTCGGTGGCGGCGCGGATGACGACGGTGTGCCCGGTCATCCGGTTCACGAGGTCGTCGGTGCGGGGCCGGCGGGCGAGCACGCGGTAGGCGAGCGGGACCCAGGAGAGGAACTTGCGCGGGTGCAGCAGCACCACGTCGAGGACGCCGTCGTCGATGCGGGCCTCGGGGAGCAGCGGCATCCCGGCCTGCAGGAAGCCGACGTTGCCGACGACGACCGTGCGCGCGCGGTGCTTGGTGAAGTCGCCGCCGTCGACCGAGACCTCGACGCGCACCGCGGGGAACATCAGGGACTTGAGGGCCGACAGCACGTAGGCCAGCCACCCCACGCGCTTCTTGATGTCCTCGTTGACGCCCTCCATGATCGCGGCGTCGAAGCCCATGCCCGCCATGACCATGAAGTGGGTGTCCTCGAACCCGTCGCCGGACACCTCGACCAGGTCGATCGCGCGGTCCTGGCCGCTCAGCGCGACGTCGATGGCGGCGCGGATGTAGAGCGGGATGTCGAGGTTGCGCGCCAGCAGGTTGCCGGTCCCGGCGGGGACGATGCCGACCGGGATGCCGGTGCCGGCCAGCTCGGCGCAGACCTCGCGCACGGTGCCGTCGCCGCCGCAGACCAGCACCAGGTCGGCCCCCGTGACCGCGGCGGCCTCGGCCATGCCGGTGCCGGGGTCCTCGACGGTCGTGTAGTACCAGGTCGGGGCCGACCAGCCGGCCTCCGCGGCCATCGCGGTGACGATCGACTCGAACTGCCCGACGTCCTCGACCTTGCTCGGGTTGAGGATCACCGCGAGCCTGCGCTCGGAGAGGTACACCTCCGGCAGCGGCTCGACGGTGGCGGCGTGGCTGCGCGGCAGCGGGTTGTGGAGCGCGATCCCGAGCAGCACCATGCCGATGCCCAGCAGGAAGCCCGCGACCACGTCGCTCGGGTAGTGCCGCCCGAGCAGCACCCGGTCGGCGCCGACGACCAGGACCACGAGCACGATCGCGGCGTACGCCGTGCGCCGGAGGTTCGCCCGGCGGACGAACATCGAGACGAGCACGACCAGGATGCCGCCCATCGCGGCGATCGAGGAGGCGTGGCCCGACGGGAAGGACATGCTGTGCAGGAACTCGTCCGGGTTCTGCCACTCCGGCCGGCCGCGGCCGATCGAGAGCTTGAGGGCCGTGGTGAGCAGCGAGGTCGCGATCATCGCGCCAGCGGTGAACACGGCCGCGCGGCGGTGCCCCCTGACCACCAGGAACACCACGAGGAGCGTCGTGAGGATCGTCATCCCGACGGTGCCGAAGGCGTCCTCGACGGCGTTCAGCGGCTGCCGGAGCCACGGTGAGTCGACCGCCCAGGTCTCGGCGTGCTCCCCGCGGTCGTCCAGCGACGTCATCGACCCCCACCCGGCGACGACGGCGACCGCCACCAGCGCGAACAGCCCGAAGCAGACGGCAGCCCAGCTCAGGATGACGGCGCGGGGTCGGTCGAGCATGGGGGGAAGTATGCCTGCCGGGTATCTGGGCGGCGGGGCCTGCGTCGCCCCGGATAGCCTTGCCGACATGATCGACCCGCGCATCCTCCGTGACGACCCCGACCGCGTGCGAGCCGCCCAGGCCAAGCGCGGTCTGTCCACCGAGGTCGTGGATCGGGCGCTGTCCGCGGACGCCGCCCGTCGCGCGGCGATCGCGTCGTTCGAGGCCAAGCGGGCCGAGCAGAAGCAGCTCGGCAAGCAGGTCGCCCGGGCGCAGGGCGAGGAGAAGCAGGAGCTGCTGGCCCGCACCAAGGCGCTCGCCGCCGAGGTGAAGCAGGCCGAGGCCGCCCAGGCCGAGGCCGAGGCGGCCTGGCAGGCCGCGATCATGGACATCCCCAACCTCGCGGCCGACGAGGCGCCGGCCGGCGGCGAGGACGACTTCGTCGTCCTCGAGAGGGTCGGCACGCCACGCGACTTCGCCGCCGAGGGCTTCGAGCCTCGCGACCACGTCGAGCTCGGCCGGATCCTCGGGGCGATCGACCTCGACCGCGGTGCGAAGGTGTCGGGGTCGCGCTTCTACTTCCTGACCGGCGTCGGCGCCGAGCTCGAGCTCGCGCTGGTCAACCTGGCCATGGAGCAGGCCCGCGAGGTCGGCTTCACGCCCGTCATCGCCCCGTCGATGGTCAAGCCGCGCGCGATGGAGGGCACCGGCTTCCTCGGCCAGGCGGCCGACGACGTCTACCGGATCGAGGGCCAGGACATGTACCTGGTCGGCACGTCCGAGGTCCCGATGGCGGCGTACCACTCGGACGAGATCCTCGACGCCGCCTCGCTGCCCCGGCGGTACGCCGCGTTCAGCCCGTGCTTCCGCAAGGAGGCCGGCTCGCACGGCAAGGACACCAAGGGCATCATCCGCGTGCACTGGTTCGACAAGGTCGAGATGTTCGTCTACACGACCCTCGAGGAGTCGTACGCCGAGCACCAGCGACTGCTGGAGTGGGAGAAGCAGTTCCTCGACAAGCTCGAGCTCGCCTACCAGGTCATCGACGTCGCCGCCGGCGACCTCGGCCTGTCCGCGATCCGCAAGTTCGACTGCGAGGCGTGGATCCCGACCCAGGGCAAGTACCGCGAGCTGACCTCGACCTCGAACTGCACCGAGTTCCAGAGCCGCCGCCTCGACATCCGCGGCCGGTTCGAGGACGGCACCCGGCCGGTCGCGACCCTCAACGGCACGCTCTGCGCGATCACCCGCACGATCGTGGCGCTGCTCGAGACGCACCAGCAGGCCGACGGGTCCGTGCGGGTCCCGAAGGCGCTGCAGCCGTGGCTGGGCGGCCGCGAGGTGCTGGAGCCGGTCGCTTCGTGAACGAGGGAGTGACGGACTGGCAACCGAGGCTCGTCGCGCTGGACATCGACGGGACCATCCTGAAGTGGATCGAGGGGTCCGGCGTCACCCGTGAGGAGATCTCGCCGGCTGTGAAGGACGCCGTACGGCGGGCCGTCGACGCCGGCGCGCACGTCGTCCTCGCCAGCGGTCGCTCGCCGCACGGCATGACGAACGTCGCCGACGTGCTGGAGCTGTCGGGCGCGGACCGGGACCGGGTCTGGGTGGTCGCGTCGAACGGCGCGGTCGTGTTCCGGTACCCGCCCCTGGAGGTCGTCCACGAGGAGACCTTCGACGCCCGGCCGGCCGTCGAGGCGATCCTGGCCCGGCACCCGAGCGCGCTGGTCGCGGTCGAGGAGCGCGGCGTCGGCTACCGGGTCACCTCGCACTTCCCGGACGGTGAGCTCTCCGGCGACATGATCGTCACCGACGTCGACGACCTCCTCGCCACGGAGGTCAGCCGGGTGATCATCCGCGACCCCGAGTCCACCGCCGACGAGTTCGTCGCCCTGGCCGGCGAGCTCGGCCTGCACGGCACCAGCTACGTCGTCGGGTGGACGGCGTGGCTCGACCTCGCGCCGGTCGGCGTCTCCAAGGCCTCCGGCCTCGACTTCGTCGCCGGGAAGCTCGGGCTCACCGCCGCCGACGCCCTCGCGGTCGGCGACGGCCGCAACGACCTCGAGATGTTCGCCTGGGCGCGCCGGGGCGTGGCGATGGGCCAGGCGATCGAGGACGTCCTCGCCGCCGCGGACGACGTGACCGCCAGCGTCTACGAGGACGGGCTGGCCCTCGAGCTGGACCGCTGGTTCGGGGACACCCGGTGACCCTCCCCGACGTGATCACGACGGCGCGTCTCCGGCTGCCGCTGTGGACGCCCGAGGAGGCCGCGGCCATCCTCGCGGGCGACCGCCGCGAGGGCTGGCACCGCGACTACCCGCGGCAGGACGATCGCGACGCCGCGACGATGTACCGCGCCGGGGACCCCTGGGGGCCGCGTCACATCGTGCGGGGTACGACGGCGCTCGGCTCGATCGGCTTCTTCGGACCGCCGGAGGACGCGCCGGACGGCGTCCCCGAGGTCGAGGTCGGCTACGGGCTGGTCGACGAGGCGCACGGCTGGGGCTTCGCGACCGAGGCGCTCACCGCCCTGCTGGCCGAGACCGACCGCGCCGGCGTCCGGGTGCGCGCCAGCGTCGCGCCGGAGAACAAGGCCAGCATCCGGGTGCTCGCCAAGTGCGGGTTCACCGAGCTGCGCGGCAGCAACGAGGACGGCCAGCTGGTGATGGCGAGACCGCTCCCGTGAAGCTGGTCGCCACCGACCTGGACGGCACCCTGGTCCGCAGCGACGGAAGCGTCTCCGACTACACCGCCGACGTGCTCGCGCGGGTCGAGGCCCTCGGCATCCCGGTCGTGTTCGTGACCGGGCGGCCGCTGCGCTGGGCCGAGGAGGTCTTCGAGCACGTGGGCGAGCACGGCCTCGCCGTCGTGTCGAACGGGGCACTGGTCTGGGACGTCGCGCGCCACCGGCCCCAGCTGGAGCGCCCCATCGACCCCGCGCTCGGGCTCGAGGTCTGCGCGCTCCTGCGCGAGGCCATCCCCGGCTCGGTGTTCGCGGTCGAGACCCTCGACGGCATCGGGCTCGAGAGCGAGTTCCTCGAGCGGCACCCGGTGCCGGACGGCGCGCGGCGCGGGCCGATCGCCGAGCTCTTCGACCGCCCGGCGCTGAAGCTGCTCGCCCGGCACGAGGAGCTGTCGCCCCAGGAGTTCTGGGACGCCGCCGAGGCGGTCGTCCAGCGCCGGCTGGTGATCACCTGGTCGTCGGCGACCGCCCTGCTGGAGATCAGCGGCCCGGGGGTGACCAAGGCGTCGACCCTGGAGCTGCTGTGCGCGGACCTGGGCATCGGCTCGGCCGACGTGGTGGCCTTCGGCGACATGCCGAACGACCTGCCGATGCTCGCCTGGGCGGGCACGTCGTACGCGATGGCGAACGCCCACCACACGGTGCTGGCGGCGGCGGTCCGGACGGCTCCGGCGAACGACGAGGACGGGGTCGCGCGGGTGCTGGCTGGCCTCCTCGACCTGTGATCTGCACACTGGACGCCGTGCCGAACCGTCTCCTGGGCCGTCTGCTGGGCCGCCTGCTCGCCCTGGTGCTGCTCGTGGGCGGCGTCGTCGCCGCCACCGGGACGGCGGCCTCGGCCTGCCCGCAGCTGGACAGCTCGCCGGCAGCGCTGGCCAAGCGGGCCGACCAGGTCTTCACCGGCACCGTCGCCGACCGCACCCGGCAGGGCCCCGGCATCCACTACGCGGTGGACGTCGAGCGGGTCTACAAGGGCGACGTCGGCGCGCAGGCGTCGCTCACGACGCCACGCAGCCCGCGCGCCTGCGGCGAGCCGGGCCTGGAGAAGGGCCGGGAGTACGTGTTCTTCGTGAGCGGCGGCCACATCGACGTGCACGGGGCGGCACCCGCGACCGACGCCCGGGTGGCCCGGGTGGAGCGGCTGCTGGGCCCCGGCACGTCGCCGACGCCGGCCGAGCCCGCGCACGCCACCCTCAGCCTGGTGGCCGGCGAGCCGACCACGCTGGCCCGGCTCGCGGCGCCGGGCGTGGCGCTCGTCATCGTCGGGCTGCTCGGCCTGCTGCTGGTCGCCGGCCTCGGCCGGCGCCGTTCCTGACCCGGATCAGAGGTACATCCCGCCGGAGTCGCCGGGCTTGGGCTGGCCGGCCTGCGGGTCCTCGACCTGGGCCTCCGCCGGCGCCATGCCCTGGGGCAGCGCGCGCCGGATCTGCTCGAACTGGGCCCGCGCCGCCATCTGCTGGGCGTAGATCGCGGTCTGGATGCCGTGGAACAGCCCCTCGAGCCAGCCGACCAGCTGGGCCTGGGCGATCCGCAGCTCGGCGTCGGACGGGGTGGCGTCCTCGGTGAACGGCAGCGACAGCCGCTCCAGCTCCTCGACCAGCTCGGGGGCGAGGCCGTCCTCCAGCTCCTTGATCGACGCCTGGTGGATCTCCTTGAGCCGGTTGCGGCTGGCCTCGTCCAGCGGCGCCGACTTCACCTCCTCGAGGAGCTGCCGGATCATGCTGCCGATCCGCATCACCTTGTCCGGCTGCTCGACCAGCTCGGTCACCGAACGTTGCTCACCGTCCTCGGTCACGCCGACGGGCTGCCCGTCCGGACCGATGACGACGACCTGCTGCTGCTCCTGGCTCATGGGTCCACGGTATCCATCAGAAGGTCAGGAGAATCTTCCCGCTGTGCTCCCCGGACTCCATGAGCGCGTGCGCGGCCGCGACGTCCTCGACCGGCATGGTCCCGTGCACGATCGGTCTGACCAGCCCCTCGGCGACGAGCGGCCACACGTGCTCGACGACCGACGAGCAGATCGCGGCCTTCTCGGCCACGGGTCGCGAGCGCAGCGTGGTGCCGATGACGGCCGCGCGCCTGCGGAGCAGCTTGTTGATGTCGAGCTCGGCCTTCGTGCCGCCCTGCATGCCGATGATGACCAGCCGGCCCTCGGTCGCGAGCGCGTCGATGTTGCGGTCGAGGTACTTCGCACCCATGTTGTCGAGGACGACGTCCGCACCGCGCCCGTCGGTCGCGTCCTTCGTCTCCTCGACGAAGTCCTGCTCGCGGTAGTCGATCGCCACGTCGGCGCCCAGGGCGACGCACAGGGCACGCTTCTCGGGCGTCCCGGCCGTCGTGAGCACGCGCGAGCCCAGCTGGTGGGCGAGCTGGATGGCGAAGGTGCCGATGCCGCCGGCGCCGCCGTGGACGAGCAGCGTCTCCCGCGGTTGCAGGCCGGCGACCATGAACACGTTCGACCAGACCGTGCAGGCCACCTCGGGCAGCGCCGCCGCCGTCACCAGGTCGACGCCGGCGGGCACCGGCATCACCTGCCCGGCGGGTACGGCGACCTTCGCGGCGTACCCACCACCGGCGAGCAGCGCGCACGCGGGGTCGCCGACGGACCAGCCCTCGACGCCCTCGCCGACCGCGGCGACGGTGCCGCTGCACTCCATCCCGATCACGTCCGACGCGCCCGGCGGCGGCGGGTAGAACCCCTGCCGCTGCAGCAGGTCGGCGCGGTTGAGCCCCGCGGCGACGACGTCGAGGACGACCTCGCCCGGGCCCGGCTGGGGGTCGGGCAGCTCGCCCACGGTCAGGACCTCGGGGCCACCGGGCCCGCTGGCTACGACGGCACGCATGACGCCCACGCTAGTGGTGACCACCAGCGGGGGGTCACACCTCCTCGTACGCGTCCCCCGTGTGGTCGACGGCGCTGTCGTCGGGGACGTCGTCGTCGACGTCGTCCGGGTCGGGCGCGCCGGCGGGCCGGTCCCAGCCGTCGGCGAGCACCTGCACCTTCGCGGCCAGGGCCTCGATCTGCTCGGGGTCCGCGTCCTGGGAGCCGGCCGCGAACCCGAGCAGGTACGCCGTGATCGGCGCCGCCGGGCGCGCGACGTTGTGCGCCGCCACCCGGGCGAGGTCCAGCACCAGACCCTCGTCCACCTCGGTGTCCACGTCGAGGACGTCGCTCAGCTCGTCGATCCAGTCGTGGAGGTTCACGAGACCCAGATTTCCGCCAACCGCGGGCCGTCCGCAACCCCCCTAGAGGTCGCGCAGGTCGGCCCAGGTGTCCACGTCGCGGCCCTCGTCGCCCTCGGGCGCGACGTCGGCGAGGTCGAGGCCGTCGAGCAGCCGCCGGAACGCCATCCCGTGCTGGCCCTCGTGGTCCGGACGCACGTCGTCGAGCCGGTCGGCGAGCAGCACGCCGGCGAGCTGTCGGCGGCCGTCGGCGTCGGCCAGGAAGGCGCCGTCGCGTCCGGCGGCAGCCTCGTGCAGCCGGCGGAACGTCCAGGGCGTGACGCGGGGCATGTCGACCGCGAGCACGCCGACCGTCGTGGGGCGCGACCGGAGCGCGTCGTACCCGGTCAGCAGCGCCGCGACCGGCCCGCCGTGCCGCGGGCTCTCCCGGCAGAACGTCACCGGGCGCGTGGTCGGTACCGCGTCGCCGACGACCACGACCTCGTCGGCGTCGACGAGCGCCTCCACCGCGTGCTCGAGCAGGGTGCGGCCCTGGTGCTCCACCGACGCCTTGTCGGCGCCGTCCATGCGCACGGCTCGACCCCCGGCCAGGACGATCGCGGCGAACGACATGTGTGGCAGTCTCCCAGGGTGGCCATCCTGCGAGTCTCCGTCGTCCAGCACGCGTCCGGCCTCGAGCCGGGCGGCAACCGCGACCTGCTCGGCCAGCTGGCCCCCGACGGCGCCGACCTGGTGGTCTTCCCGGAGGCGTTCGCCCGCGACTTCGGCGAGCCCGGTGACGACGTGAGTGCGTACGCCGAGACGCTGGAAGGGCCGTTCGCGACCGAGGTCGCCCGGGTCGCGGGGGAGCGCGGCACCACCGTCGTCGCCGGCATGTTCGAGACCGGCGACGACCCGGCGCGGCCGTTCAACACGCTCGTGATGCGCGGAGCCGCCGAGGCGTCGTACCGGAAGATCCACCTCTACGACTCCTTCGGCTACCGCGAGTCCGACCGGCTCACCGCCGGCCCGGTCGAGCCCGTGCTCGTCGACGTGGCGGGCTTCCGGCTGGGTCTGATGACCTGCTACGACCTCCGCTTCCCCGAGCTCGCCCGGCGCCTGGTCGACGAGGGCGCCGAGGTCCTCGTCGCGCCGGCCGCGTGGGTCGCCGGCCCGCGCAAGGCCGACCACTGGCGCACCCTGGTCCGGGCGCGGGCGATCGAGAACACCGTCTTCGTGGTCGCCGCCGGCCAGCCGGGGCCCCGCTACACCGGCCACTCGCTCGTCGTGGACCCGCTCGGCGACGTGCTGGCGGAGGCCGGTGACGGGCCCGAGGTGCTGTCCGCCCGGCTCGACGGGGAGAGCCTCGCCACGGCCCGGAGCACCAACCCGTCGCTCGCCAACCGGCGAATGTAACCTTCCCTGCCGTGTCCAGGTCCGCTCCGCGTCGTCGTGCCGAGCGGCCGCCGTCCCGGTGGGCGCGCCTGGCCGCTGCCGCCCGGACCCGGACCGAGCGGGTGGCGAGCTCACGGCTCCCGGTCGCGGCCTGCGTCGTCCTCGTGCTCGCCGGGCTGGGTGCCCTCGGCGCCGGCGCAGCCGACGTCGGCCCCGGGTGGCTCTGCGGGGCGGGAGCGATCGCGGTCTCGACGGCGTACTCCTGGGCGCTCGCGGCTCGCGCCGGTGGCCGGCCGGTGGTGGTCGGCACGCTCGCGCTGGTGCTGGGCGTGGCCACCGTGCTCAGCGACGACGACCGGCTGCGCACCGGCGCCGCGGTGCTCACCTGCGTGGTCGCCGCCGTCCTGGCGGTGATGGTCACCGTGCCCGCCGTGCGCTTCGTGCACGCCGCGCGCGAGGTGGTGGTCGCGGTCGTGGTCGCGGCGGCCGGAGCCGTGGCGGTGGTCGGCTTCGAACCGGTGGTGACCGTGGCGCGGTTCGAGTACGTCACGCTGGGCCTCGCGCTGCTGGGCGCGTTCGCGGTCGTCTACCGGTTGGGCGCCGGCCTGCACGGGCTCGGCCGGCGGGGCGTGGCGACCGTCCTGATCGGCACCGCCGTGCTCGCGCTGACGCTCGCCTACGCCGAGCTGCTGCGCCGCTACGGCACGCCCGGCCTGGTCGGCAGCCTGCTCGACGGCGTGACCTGGAGCCGCGAGAACCTCGGTGCCTTCCCGCGGCCCCTGGAGACCGCGCTCGGCATCCCTGCGCTGGCGTGGGGCACCCACATGCGCGCCCGGCGTCGTCAGGGCTGGTGGGTCTGCGCGTTCGGCGTTGCGGCAACCACGCCCGTCGCGAACGCCCTGGTCAACCCCGCGGTCACCCTCGAGGAGTCCGTGCTCGCCGTCGTGTACGGCGTGGTCGTCGGGCTGCTGCTCGGCTTCGCGGTGATCCGCCTCGACCTCGCCGTCACCGGGTCGTCCGGTCGCCGCGGCCGGCGCGCCGAGGAGGCCACGGCCCTGCGCCCCGAGCCGGCCCGCACCCGACCCCTCCTCTGATACCGGCCTACGCGGCGGTAACGGCTAGGTTCGCAGCATGGCGCGTGAGCAGGTGGCGGAGGTCGTGGCGGAGATGGTGGCCAACGTGATGAGCGTCGCCGTGGCTCCGGGCGATGCGGTCGCGGCCGGTGACACCGTGGTGCTGCTGGAGTCGATGAAGATGGAGATCCCGGTGCTCGTGGAGTTCGCCGGCACCGTGCGCGCGGTCAAGGTCGCGCCGGGCGACGTCGTCCAGGAGGGCGATGTGCTGGTCGAGGTCCTCCGCTAGCCAGGTCCTAGACTCCTCGAGTGCTCCGCCGCGTGCGGAGGCACGGAGGGGTGCCGGAGTGGCCGATCGGAACCGCCTTGAAAGCGGTCGTGGGGAGACCCACCGCGGGTTCGAATCCCGCCCCCTCTGCCAGGTGCGGTCTCCGGCCCCGTGGGCCTACTCGGAGCCGCCGAGCTCCAACGCGACCTCGTCGTACGCGAGGTCGCGGACACGCTGCATGTGGTGCGAGACGTCGGCGAGCAGCCGGTGCAGCTCCGAGCGGACCTCGTCGACGTCCGGGTTCTCCAGCACCTGAGGCCCCAAGGAGCTCAGCCTGCGGAGCAGCGTGTTGCGCTCGCGGAGCAGCCCGATCTCCCGCGCTGCGAGCCAGCCCTCGCCGGCGAGGCCGGTCTCGGCGACCAGCGCGTCGCGGACCGCCGCCATCCGCTGCCGCACACCCCAGCGCCACGTACCGAGGGGGACTCCGGGCCGGCGGGGGGCCTCCAGGGCCTGCGCAAGGCCCTGCAGTGCGGACGTCGTCTCGATGGAGGTGACGGTCATGAGAACCTCCCGGAGGCCCGGAGCGGTGGGGGGACTTCGAGTGTCACCCCGACGTGAGCGCGCCACAACCCGGTGGCCCGGCAAATTCCGGTGTCTTGTTCAATCAACCCATGCAGACGTCCGACTATCGGCTCGCGCCGGCCCTCGCCGCCCGATTCGCCGGCGCGCTGCTGGTGCTGCTCGCCCTGCTGCTGGTCCTCGTCACCCTCCTCGTGGTCCTCCTCGGGTTGCCCGTCGCGGTGCTGATCGCGGTGGGCGGCGCCGGCCTGGCCGGGGTGGTGGCGGTGTACGTCGGGTTCCGCCGGATGCCGGTGGTCCGCCTCGGCGAGGGGGGCTACCGGGTGCGGCTGGTCCGCCAGGTCGGCACCGACCGGGCGGCGTGGGGCGAGGTGACCGAGGCGGTGACCGCGAGCCCGGGCGGTACGCCGGTGGTCGTGCTGCGGCTGGAGGACGGGCGGTCGACCACGATCCCCGTGCAGATGCTCGCCGCCGACCGGGAGGACTTCGTGCGCGACCTCCAGGCCCACCTGCAGGACGGACACGGCCTCCGGCCGCTGTGAACCGGCCGGCGGTCACCCGGTGATCCGCCCCTGATTGGCCGTCCGGACGGACGTCCTTGTAGCCTGTGCGGGCTGTCGGGAGGCGTCGCCTAGTCCGGTCTATGGCGCCCGCCTGCTAAGCGGGTTTGGGGCTACAACCCCATCGAGGGTTCAAATCCCTCCGCCTCCGCCAGCTGCGGCCCCCTGTGCGCCTCGCGCCAGGGGGTCGCGCCGTACCTGCGGTATGCGGATCTGACTGCATATTCATGCAGCGGTTGCAGGAATGTGCAATGCAGAGATTTGAGGCAGCCGTGCGTTCGTGCTCAGGGGCGTTCCTCGCCCACACTGGTGTCACCGGGTCTTCCGTGGGACCCGATGGCAGAAGGTGGGAGAGGGAACATGAACATTGCGCGAAAGATCGCCGTCGCCGTGGTCACCGCGACGCTCAGCCTCGGACTGGTCGCCGTGACCGCTCCGGCGCACGCTGACAGCACCTGGGGTCTTCGGCCCCCGGGCGGTCGCTGACAGCAGACACAGCTCGGTCGAGTCGGGGACCCAACTCACCCCCCACTTGTTCGGTCCCAGTGCCACCCCCCGGCCCGGCTCGACCACCACGACGAAGGGCAGTGACCTCGGGTCGCTGCCCTTCGTCGCGTCCGCTCACGCTCCCGGGTCGTCCTGGTCGACGTCCTCGTCGTCCTGCCCGGTGATGCCGAGCCGGCCGATCGTGTAGCCGAGCTGGAACCGGGTCTCCGACTCGAACTCGTCCTTGAGGTCGGAGATGTAGCCCGCGTAGGTGCGTGGGCTGACCCCGAGCCGCTTGGCCGAGACGGGGTCGGAGTGCCCCTCGATGAGCATCCGCAGCGTCATCGACCGCTGCTCGCTGGCGATGTCCTTCATCACCGACGCCTCCCGGCTGGTGAACGGCCGGCCGCGCTCCCAGGACCGCTCGAACACGTCGACCAGGTAGGCGACCACGGACGGCTCGCGGACGGCGAGCGCCACCCGGTGCGTCTCCTTGCTGGGGATGACCGCCACCCGGCGGTCGATCACGATCATCCGGTTGAAGAACTCGTCCAGCGTGCGGACCTCGCCACCGCGCTCGGTCACCTCCGCGACGTACTGGCGGGTGACGTTGTTGCGGCGGGCGCTGTGCTGGTACAGGGTGCGGATCCGGGCGCCCCGCTCGAGCAGGGCGGTGTCGCGCAGCAGTCCGATCGGCATCAGCTTCATGTCCCGGATGGCCTGGGGCTGCGCGGTGAGCATCTCCTCCTCGCAGTCGGCGACCAGGGTGGCGATGTAGTGATCGATCTGGTCGACGTGGAGGTAGATGAACGGGCCGGACTCCACCGCGTGCGCCGCCTTGCGCCAGGTGTGGGTCAGCGTGCCGAACGCGGTCGCCCAGTGCGAGGACTCGGTGAGCAGTCGGGCGCCCTCCTGGCCGAGGGGGGACACGATCCGGGACTGCACCGTCGACGGGTCCTGGGCCTCCCAGCGCGCGCCGTCGGTCGACACGCTGATCAGGCCCATCTCGCGCAGCTGCTCGACGGCCGCCGCCCACTCGCCGCCCTTGAGCAGGCGACGATCCTCGACGGGGAGTCCGCCCGCGGACACCAGCTCCTCGTACAGCGCGGTACCTGCTCCCTCGAAGAGCGCGCGCTCCTCGGGCCCGTAGCTCTCCACGCCGCCGTTCCCCCTTCTCGACCAGCCCCCCGTCAGCCGAACTCTTGTGGCTGATGATTCCACAGGTACGCACGAAGGGCCCCGACCGGCGCGGTCGAGGCCCTTCGGGGGTCCGGGTGGGATCAGCCGTCGAGCCGCGCCCGCAGGCCGTCGAGCTCGGTCCAGAGCACGGTGGGCAGGTCGTCGCCGAACTTCTCGAACCACTCCTGGATCTGCGGCAGCTCGGCCTTCCACTCCTCGACGTCGACGTGGAGGGCGGCGGCCAGCGCCTCGTCGGACAGGTCCAGGCCGTCGGTGTCCAGCGACTCGGGGGCCGGCACGTGTCCGATCGGGGTCTCGACGGCCGCGGCCTGGCCCTCGAGCCGCTCGACGACCCACTTGAGGACCCGGCTGTTCTCGCCGAAGCCCGGCCAGAGGAAGCCGCCCTCGTCGTCACGGCGGAACCAGTTGACGTAGAAGATCCTCGGCAGCAACGCCTCGTCGTTGTCCTTGCCGATCGTGATCCAGTGGTTGAAGTAGTCGCCGGCGTTGTAGCCGATGAACGGCAGCATCGCCATCGGGTCGCGGCGCACCACGCCGACCGCGCCGACGGCCGCGGCGGTCGTCTCCGACGACAGCGTCGCGCCGAGGAACGTCCCGTGCGTCCAGTCCCGGGCCTCGAACACCAGCGGCACCGTGGTCTTGCGGCGGCCGCCGAACAGGATCGCGTCGATCGGCACGCCGCGCGGGTCGTCGTACTCGGCCGCGAGGATGTCGCACTGCTTGATCGGGGTGCAGTAGCGCGAGTTGGGGTGGCTCGAGAGCTCCTCGGACTGCGGGCCCCACGGCTCGCCCTTCCACGAGGTCGCGCTGGCCGGCGGGTTCTCCAGGCCCTCCCACCAGATGTCGCCGTCGTCGGTGAGCGCGACGTTGGTGAAGACCGAGTTGCCCTTGTTGATGGTCTTCATCGCGTTCGGGTTGGTGTGCTCGTTGGTGCCCGGGGCGACGCCGAAGAATCCGTACTCGGGGTTGACCGCCCACAGCCGGCCGTCCTCGCCGATCCGCATCCAGGCGATGTCGTCGCCGAGCGTCTCGACCTTCCAGCCCGGGATGGTCGGCTGGAGCATCGCGAGGTTGGTCTTGCCGCACGCCGACGGGAACGCCGCGGCGATGTACTTCACGGTGCCCTCGGGCGAGGTGAGCTTGAGGATGAGCATGTGCTCGGCCAGCCAGCCCTCGTCGCGGGCCATCACGCTCGCGATGCGCAGGGCGTAGCACTTCTTGCCGAGCAGCGCGTTGCCGCCGTACCCGGAGCCGTAGGACCAGATCGCGCGCTCCTCGGGGAACTGCACGATGTACTTGGTGTCGTTGCACGGCCAGGCGACGTCCGGCTGGCCGGGCTCCAGCGGGTGGCCGACGGAGTGGATGCACGGGACGAACTCGGCCTCGAGCTCCTCCATCCGCTGGAGCACCTGGGTGCCCATCCGGGCCATCACGCGCATCGAGGCGGTGACGTACGCCGAGTCCGTGAGCTCGATCCCGAACATCGGCTTCTCGGCGTCGAGGTGGCCCATCACGAACGGGATCACGTACATGGTCCGGCCGCGCATCGAGCCCTGGTAGAGCCCCCGCATGATCCCCTTCATCTGCTCCGGGTCCATCCAGTTGTTCGTGGGCCCTGCGTCGCGCTCGTCCACCGAGCAGATGTAGGTGCGGTCCTCGACGCGTGCGACGTCGATCGGGTCGCTCGCGGCGTAGAAGGAGTTCGGCTTGATGTCCGGGTTCAGGCGGGTGAAGGTGCCCGTGGCGACCAGGGCGTCGGTGAGCTCGGTCCACTCCTCGTCGGAGCCGGTGCACCAGTGGATGCGGTCGGGCTGGGTCATCGCGGCAACGTCGTTGACGAAGTCGAGGATGCCCTGGTGGGTCGTCGGGGCGGTCGTCGTGGCGGTCATGGCGGTTCCCTCTCGCGCGTTCGCGGCGGCTCGCTCGGCGTCGTTGTCGGCGACTCTGTTGCCCCCGCGGAGGCGGGGGCGCGACGCGCCCGACCCCGTGGGTGGGGCGACAGTACCCCCGTCGTCGGACGCTCTCACATTGGATCGATCAACGGGGCGTGTGGTGCGTCACATCCCTTGTTTTGAGCGGGAAAACCCGTCGACCAGGGCCCAGGCTTCGGCCTTTTCGAGACCTAAGAAGTGCGCCTTCGCGGCGCCCAGGTCGAGCGGCGGAACGGCGGCGAGGACCCGGTCGGCCGGGTCGACGATCAGCACCACGCCACCCATGCCGGCGGCGTCGGCGGCGGCCCGGCGCACGGCCGGGCCCGGCTCGAACCGGACCACGACGTCCCATCCGGTGTGCTCGGCGTCGGGCGCCGTCGACGCGGCGCCGACGATGCCCTGCTGCTCGGCGCCGAGCGCCCGGTAGCCCTGGTCGCCCAGGCAGTACCGCCCGGGCGCGGGCGCGCACGGGTCGCTGCCCGCAAGCGGCAGCGCCGGCTGCAACCGCACGGGCAACGGCCCCCGCATGCGGGGCAGGTCGGGGAAGGCGGCGACGCTGGTCGGCGCGGGCTCCGGCGTACCGCTGTGCCCGGCGCAGCCCGCGGCGAGCAGGATCACGAGGACGAGGAGCGGGACGCGGACCACCCGCCGATGGTCGGGGACGGTGCTGATTTCGGCAACGCCCGAGGGGTCGGCTATCCTCGTCCAGTCGTCCGCCCGGCGGGCGACGGGCGCCCGTAGCTCAACGGATAGAGCATCTGACTACGGATCAGAAGGTTTGGGGTTCGAATCCCTACGGGCGCGCAGTGTGATCTCTCAAGAGATCCCGGACTACCCGGACCCTAGTTGGGGTCCGGGTTTTCTGTTTCCGGGGTCTGGTTCCTCGGGTTCGGCCGGTGGTCGGCGTTCGCCTCCACTCCGGGCCCGAGGTCGGTAGGTTCCGGGGAGAGCGCCGGCAGCCCGGCGATCTCCTGACCGAGCGGAGGTGAGTGCGTTGGGGTCGGTGGCAAGTCACACCCGTGAGTCGCTGGCCACCTTCAGCGACAGCGAGCGCAAGGTCGCCCGGGCGCTGCTCGCGGCGTACCCCGTCGCTGGCCTGGAGACGGTGGCCCAGTTGGCAGCCCGCGCGGGCGTCAGCCCTCCCACCGTGGTGCGGTTCGTCGCCCGGCTCGGGTACTCGGGCTACCCGGCCTTCCAGGAGGCGCTGCGGCACGAGGTCAACGAGGGCATGGGATCTCCCTTGCGCCAGTACGGCGACCACCCCGCCGCTCCCGACAACGACGACCTGCTGCCCTACGCGGCGTCGACCTTCGTCGAGACGCTCCGCGCGACCTTCAACGAGCTGCCCCCGGCGGAGTTCGCGCGGACCGTGGAGCTGCTGTGTGACGCCAAGCGGAGCGTCTACGTCGTGGGCGGCCGGTTCAGCAGGGTGCTCGCGGACTACCTGACCTCCCACCTGAAGCTGCTGAGGCCGGGTGTGTCGATGGTGACCGACGACGAGCTGGAACGGCTGGCCGTCGGGGCGGACGTCGCGCGGGGGCCGGTGCTGGTGGCCTTGGACTACCGGCGGTACGACGTCGACACGGTCCGGTTCGCGCAGTGGATGGACGAGCGCGGGGCCACCGTCGTGCTGCTGACCGACCAGTGGCTCTCACCGATCTCCCGGGTCGCGAAGGTCGTCCTCCCCTCCCGGGTCGAGGCGCCCTCGCCCTTCGACTCCCTGGTTCCCGCCATGGCCGTGGTCGAGAGCCTGGTCGCCGCGGTGTCCGCCCAGCTGGGGGAGCGGGGGCGCTCCCGGCTGGAGCTGATCGAGGACACGCGACAGCGCTGGGGCAGCGCCCCGGCGCCGGACCGCTACGAGCGCGGGAGCAGGTAGATCCGCTCCGTCGTCGCCTCCTCGACGCGCTCGCGCGAGTAGAGAAGGGGGAAGGCGCCGTCCGCGGCCCAGGTCTCGAGGTGGTCGGCGTAGTGCGGACTGCGCGGGTCGCCCGACTGGCCGGGGGAGTTGACGACCAGGGAGTTGTCCCACTCCCCGACGTCGATCACGACCCGGAAGGAGGCGCCGGCGGTCTGGCGGAAGTCGCTCCCGAATGACGTGCTGCCCACCGTGTCGCCGCTGCCGCCGCGCGGGACCGGGCCGAGCGCGGTCCACGGGGAGTCCTGCGGGAGCACGCGGTGCGCGGGGTGCACGAGCTCGGCGACGTGCAGGGCGCCCCACGACCACGACGCCATGTCCGCACCGAACCGCTCGGTCAGGTCGTCGACCGCCGCTGCCAGGGTGTCGGTCATGATCTCGCCCGCGATCCGCTCCCCGTCCGGGCCGAGGTGGTGCACCGGCCGGGTCAGCAGCTCGAGGTCGACGCGCGGGTCACCGCAGTACTCCTCCTGCGGGAGCAGGCGCGCGGCGGCGCCGGCCACCTCGGCCGCCGGCAGATGACGCGAGAGCGCGGTCTCCAGGAGCCGGGGCCGCAGGTGCTTGCGCAGCCAGACCTCGTACAGCGCCGCGGCGGCCGAGTCGGCGTGCTCGCGGGTGTCCCAGTCGGTCAGCAGCTGGACGGCGTCGCGCAGCCGTTCGTCGTCGGTGTCCACGCGTGCCAACAGCGTCTGGAGGGCGCGTGCCGGCAGGCTGACGTAGTCCGTCTGGAGCGCGAGGCAGTCCTCGACCGTCCACGCGTCGCGCCCGTCGAGCTCCTCGGCGATCCGCTCGTACCGGTAGGCCGGGTACCAGTCGTGCCCGACCGTCACGTCGGCCGGGAAGTCCTTCGGCAGGTTCATCTCGTTCGCCGTCGCCACCCAGTCCGACTCCGGCTCGTGCGAGCTCGGCAGGACGTCGTTGTCGTAGAAGCCCGCCCACTCGTAGCGACCGTCACCGGGCACCGGGAGGAGCCCGTCCCAGTTCGGGCGGACCGGCACGAGACCCCCCGGGCGCCAACCGATCGTGCCCCCGGGCTCGGCGTACACCTGGTTCTCCCCGGGCGCGCCCCAGCGGTTCATCGCGGAGCGGAACTCGTCGGCGTCGGCGGCGGTCATGTAGTCGGCGCTGCCGAGGTAGGGAGCCATGCCGGGCTCGAGCCAGGCAGCGCGCACGGCGAACGCCGACCCCGCGTCGGGGTCCTCCCAGATGACCGGGCCGTGGCGGGTGAAGCGGAGCTCGACGGTCACCGGCTCGGACCCTCGCACGGGGATGTCCTCGGTCAGCGTGGTCATCGGCTCCCAGCGGTCCCGGTAGGCGTACTCGTCCGGCGCGCTCGGGTTCAGCCGGTAGACGTAGAGGTCCTCCTGGTCGATGGCGAAGATCGTCAACCCGAAGGCCAGGTGGCCGTTGTGGCCGATGGACACCCCGGGCAGCACCGGCTCGCCGCCGCCGATGACGTCGAGGCCGGGTGCGGACAGGTGCGCCACGTAGCGCAGGGACGGCAGGGTGACGGCACGGTGCGGGTCGTTGGCGAGCAGCGGGCGCCCGGTGGCCGTCTTGCTGGAGCCCAGCACCCAGTTGTTGCTCCCCTCGGGGGTCCGTTCGCCCGACGGGTCGGTCCACGGGGTGCTGAGGTCCACCGGCCCGGTGGCGAGGCGGTACACGCGCAGGACGTCGTCGGGGATGACCGTCAGGTCGAGGCCCTCGGGGATCGCGACCGGGGCGTGCGGGTCGCGGATCCGGCGCAGGTCCTCGACGGCCGGTCCGTAGTCGCGCAGGGTGGCGGCGCGGGCCACCTCCTGCTCCAGGTTGTGGAACAAGCCGTGGCTGCGGATCCGCGGGATGTCGGTCGCCTCCCAGGTCCCGGGGAGGTACCCGAGCTCCTCGAACTCCGGCGGCAGGAAGCTGGGGTCCCGGCGGCAGAGCGCGACGAACGCGTTGATGCCTCGCACGAACGCCGTCGTCATCGCCTTGGTGTCGGAGCCGTAGGCCAGCCACTCGGCGCGCATGTCGCCGCGATAGAGGAAGAGCCGGGCCGCCCGGTCGCGCTCGACGTGCTGGGGCCCGAACGCCTCGGCCATCAGGCCCAGACCGCGGCGGCGCCACAGATCCATCTGGAAGAGCCGGGCGCGGGCGGCGTTGAAGCCCTGCGCGACGAAGAGGTCGGCACGCGACTCGGCGTAGATGTGGGGGACCCCCCACGTGTCGATCAGGATCTCGACGGGGGCGTCGAGGTCATCGAGACGGAACTCCAGGCGTTCGGGCATCGAGTGACTCCAAGCGGGGTGCGGCGCACCCGCGTACGGGCGGCAGAGGGGAGGACGACATCGACTCAGGGCGGCCGCACCCCGCCTGCGTCTCTACGCGGCGGTGGCGCCGCGCGACTCGTGTGAGCAAGGGGTACAGGGCCGCCGAACCCGTTGTCAAACGCGGACCGGGGTCGATCGAGGCCGGCTGGGAGGCCCGTTCGAAGTTCGTAACAAATATTTCAAATTCGGTCATTGACTCGATCTTGGAATACTTCTAACCTCTGTGACCTCGGGTGCCAACCGTGGTCTGCCGCACAGGTCGACACCGCGGCTGGCCCCCTCGGGCGGGCCCGCCGCACCCCGGGCCAGCCCTCCTCGACCCCACCCCTTCGGCCGCTTCTCCCTGCCCTCATGGCGCCTCGGCGTCGGTCCGCCCCAGGAACATCCCAGGAACTCCTCCATGCCCCTACAGCTGCCCGAAGGCAAGCGGTTCGCCGCGGCCCTCACCTTCGATCTCGACGCCCAGTGCCTCTGGATGGGCATGCTCGGGATCGACTCGCCGTCGTACCACTCCCGCGGGGAGTTCGGCGCGCTGGTCGGTGCGTTCCGCGTGCTCGACCTGCTCGCCGAGTTCGACATCAAGGCGACCTGGTGCGTCCCCGGCCACAGCCTCGTGACCTTCCCCGACACGATCGAGAAGATCCTCGAGGCCGGCCACGAGATCGCCGCTCACGGCTGCTACCACGAGGCCATCCCGACCCTGGAGCCCGCCGAGGAGCGGCGGCTCATGGACGTCCAGCTGGCCCAGCACCAGCAGATCGTCGGCCGGCTCCCGCGGGGATACCGCTCCCCGGCCTGGGACTACTCGGCGGTGACCGCCCAGATCCTGGAGGACTACGGGTTCGACTGGGACAGCTCGCTGATGGGACGGGACTTCGAGCCGTACCGGGCCCGGCCGGTCGACGTGCGCTACGAGGAGGCCAGCACCTTCGGCGCACCGAGCCCGCTGGTCGAGCTGCCGGTGTCGTGGTACCTCGACGATGCCCCGGACGTCGACTACATCAGGGAGACGGCGCCCGGCCTGGGCTCCCACCGCGACATGGGGCTGCGCTGGCAGGAGATCCTGGACTACGGCCGGGCGCACCACCCCGGCGGGCTGTTCAACCTGACGATGCACCCCCAGACCATCGGTCGGGCCCACCACATGCTGGTGCTGGAGTCCCTCATCCAGCACGCCGTCTCGGCGGGCGACGTCTGGTTCACCACCTTGAGTGATGCCTGCGACGCCTGGATCGCGCACGAGGAGACCCTCGCGCGCTGACCCCTCGGCGACCACCGTCCGGGGTCGTCCTCTCCGTGCTTCACCACCTCAGAAAGGCACGTCCATGAGTCGTGGATTCCTCACGAAGGCATTCGCCGTCCTCACCGCCACCAGCCTGTTCGCCCTGGCCGGCTGCGGCGGGGACGACGCGTCGTCCTCCTCCGCCGGCGGCGGTGCGGGCGACATGAAGATCGGCTACTTCATCTCCGGCACGAACAACTCCTACGTGCAGACCAACGTCAACGCGGCGAAGGAGACCGCCGAGAAGCTCGGCGTCGACCTCGAGGTCATCTCGGGGAACTGGGACTCGGCGACCCAGATCAACCAGTTCCAGACCGCCATGACGCGCAAGACCTACAACACCTGG
This sequence comes from Nocardioides aquiterrae, assembly GCF_039526625.1. NCBI lineage: Bacteria > Bacillati > Actinomycetota > Actinomycetes > Propionibacteriales > Nocardioidaceae > Nocardioides > Nocardioides aquiterrae. The sequence continues at coordinate 11,749 of NZ_BAAAJE010000026.1, read as the reverse complement.
ATCGTCGCCGCGGTGGCGCCCGACCAGGCGTGCGCCCCGATCCGCCAGGCGATGGCGCAGGGCATCAAGGTCTTCGTCTCCAACCAGAGCCTGTGCGGTGACGCCACCTTCACCGAGGGCACGATGGGCTTCGTCGGCGGTCAGACGCCGGAGCTGTACGACGCCTGGATGGACGCGATCGTCGAGGACAACCCCGACGGCGGCAAGCTGGCGCTGCTCACCGGTCCGAACCTGAACGCGAACACCAACAACGCCCTGGCGGCGCTCAAGGACAAGGTCGAGAGCAACTCGGCCTTCGACGTGGTCTCGAACCAGCAGTCCGACTACACGACCGCTTCGGCGTACGACGTCGCGCAGGCGGTGCTGCAGGCGAACCCGGACCTGAAGATCTACGTCACCAACTACGCCGAGATGACCAAGGGCGTCGTCCAGGCCATCGAGGCCGCGGGCAAGACCGGTCAGGTCAAGGTCTACGACTACGGCGCCAACGAGTGGATCGTCGACGCGATCAAGGACGGCAAGGTCACCATGAGCCTGCCGATGCTGCCCTACACCGAGGTGGCCAAGAGCGTCGAGCTCACCGTGGACGCCTACGAGGGCAAGGACATCCCGGAGTCGTTCGACCTCAGCTCCGAGCTGACCTTCGACGGCGCGCCGTTCGTCACCGCCGACAACGTCGACCAGTTCAAGGCCGAGTTCAAGTAGCCGGCACTCGCTGACGCCCGGAAGGAGCCAGCTCATGTCTCTCGCCAGCCACCACGTCGACACCGACGTCGACACCGACGTCGCCATCCGCTGCGCGCAGGTCAGCAAGCGGTTCGGCAACAACACGGTGGTCACGGAGGTGGACCTCACCGTCCGCCGCGGCGAGGTGCATGCCCTGATGGGTGCCAACGGCGCGGGCAAGTCGACGGTCCTCGGGATGCTGAGCGGCCGCATCGCGCCCAGCGAGGGCACCATCGAGATCTTCGGCCACCACGTCGCGCCGGGCAGGCCCCGTGCGGCGATGGCGGCCGGGATCCGCTCGGTGTACCAGGAGCTGACCGTCGTGCCCCAGCTGACGGCGAAGGCGAACGTCTACCTCGGTCAGGAGTCGGCGCGCCGAGGGATGCTCTCGGAGAGGGCGATGACCAAGCGGTTCATCGCCCTCTGCGAGCAGTTCGGTGTGCGGATCGACCCGAACGTCCGGGCGGACCGGCTCTCGGTCGCCGACCAGCAGATCCTCGAGATCATGCGGGCAGTGCACGCCGAGGCGCGCATCCTGCTGCTGGACGAGCCCACCGCCGCGCTCTCGGAGCGGGAGCGCGACTTCCTCCTCGGGCTGATGCGCGACCTCCGCGACCGCGGCGTGACGATCGTCCTGGTGAGCCACAACATCGAGGAGGTGCTCCGGGTCAGCGACACCGTGACGGTGATGCGCAACTCCCGGAAGGTCGCCTCCGCTCCCGTGGCGGAGTGGAACGGGCGGTCGCTCGTCTCCGCGATGGTCGGCGACACGCCGCTGCGGGTCGAGCGCGATCGCGTGCCCGTGACCGGCGACTTCCTCCTGGAGGCGCGCGACGTGCGGCTGCCGGGCGCGATCACCGGGATCGACATCTCGGTGCGCAGCGGTGAGATCGTCGGTCTGGCCGGGCTGGTGGGGTCGGGCCGGAGCAGCTTGCTGCGCAGTCTCGCCGGCGCCGAGCCGACCTCGACCGGGCGGCTGACGATGCGGGGGCGCGCGGTCCGCTGGCCGCGCTCCCCTCGGGCGGCGATCCGCAGGCTGCGCATCGCGCTGCTGCCGGAGGACCGGAAGAGCCAGGGGCTGGTCCTGGGCATGCCGATCCCGGACAACATCACGCTGACCGACCTGGGGAGCGCGTCGTCGCGTGGGCTCGTCAGCCGGCGGCGCCAGTTGTCGCGCTCCACCGAGCTCCTCGACAGCCTCAACCTCGGTCGCCGGGTCGGGTTCTACCCGGTCCGCCAGCTCTCCGGCGGCAACCAGCAGAAGGTCGCGATCGCCAAGTGGCTGCACCACCGGCCCGAGGTGCTGCTCGCGGACGAGCCCACCCGCGGCATCGACGTACGGGCGAAGGTCGAGGTCCTCGCAACGCTGCGGAAGCTCGCACGCGACGGCATGGGCGTCGTCGTGGCCAGCGCCGAGCTCGAAGAGGTTCTCGACGTCAGTGACCGCGTCCTCGTCCTCTCCGAGGGTCGCGTCGTGGCGGAGATCGACATGCACGAACAGGACCCCACCGTGGGTGAGGTCCTCAACCTCGCGTTTGGAGTGTAGGAAGAAATGAGCGATCAGAGCGCAACGCCGACGCTGACCGGAGCCGGCGACGCCCCGACGGGGCCGGCCCAGCCCGCCGGCCGGCGAGCCGGCGACGTCGCCGCCAGGCTGGCCGTCGACTACGGGATGGTGGCCGTCCTGGTCGGCCTCGTCGTCGTGGCCACCGTCTTGTACTCCGGCTTCCTGGCGCCGGACAACCTGTTGATCGTGCTGAGCCAGAGCGCCCCGCTCGGCGTCGCGGCGGTCGGCATGACCTTCGTCATCATCGCCGGGGGATTCGACCTCTCCGTCGGTGCGATCTTCGCGACTGCCGGGACGATCGCCGCCAAGGTGTCGATGGACCACTCCGTGGCGCTGGGCATCCTCGCCGCCCTCGGGCTGGGCCTGGTGCTCGGCATCGTCAACGGGGTGCTGGTCGCCCGCTTCAACATCAACCCGTTCGTCGCCACGCTCGGCACCACGTCGGTGTACGCCGGTGGCATCCTGCTCTACTCCGACAGCCAGCCGTACACGGTGACCAAGATGTCGTTCATGGAGCTCGGCGCCGGCAGCGTCGCCGGCGTGCCGCTCTCGGTGATCGTGCTGATGGCGGTGTTCGGCGTCGGCGCCGTGCTGCTGCACAAGTCGACCTACGGTCGCCGCGTGTTCTCCGTCGGCGGCAACGCCGAGGCCAGCCGGCTCTCCGGCGTGCCGGTCCGGCTGGTCCGCGGCAGCACCTACGCCCTGAGCGGCCTGCTGGCCGCCCTCGGTGGCGTGATGGCCGCCTCCCGGCTCGGTGTCGGACAGGGCGACGTCGGTGCGAACCTCGCGCTCGACGCCATCGCCGTCGTGGTCATCGGCGGGACCTCGCTGGCCGGCGGTGAGGGTCGCATCTGGCGCAGCGGGGTGGGCCTGCTCATCCTCGCCGTGCTCGACAACATCTTCTTCAGCCTCGCCGTCGACTCGAACTGGCAGCTGATCACCAAGGGCGCGATCGTCGTGCTCGCCGTCGCCGCGGACCAGGCGTTCCGCGACCGCTGGAGCACCGCCTAGCCCCCGGTCGTCCCCCGTCCCCGCAGCGCAACGAAGGAGCTCTCGCAAGCAATGTGCCGCCTCTTGGGCATCGTCTCGGACCAGCCCGCCAGCATCACCGACGTTCTCGCCGACGACCTCCGGCTCTTCGCCGACCTCTCGCAGGAGCGGCACGGGGACGGGTGGGGAGCGGCGTGGGACGACGGCGGGGAGATCGAGGTCGTGACGTCGGTCGAGCCCGCGTTCCGGTGCGACAGCTTCGACCGGCACGTGTCGCAGCGGCGGTCGACGGCTTCGCTCGTCCACCTGCGCTGGGCGACCATGGGCTTGGCCGTGACCGCGAACAACACGCACCCGTTCTCGCGCAGCGGAGCGGCGTTCGCGCACAACGGATCGGTGCACGACATCGAGGCCCTCGAGGGTCTGGTCGCGCCCTCCCTGCGTGCCGGCACGGTCGGAGACACCGACAGCGAGCGTTACTTCCTCGCGATCCTGACCCGGATGCGGGACCTGCCGGCAGCCGACGCGATGCGCGAGACGCTGGTCGCGATCGACGAGGTGTCGTCGTACTCCAGCCTGAACTCGATCCTCCTCACGCCGGATCAGCTCGTCGTGGGCTCGATGTTCGACCCGACGCGCACCGATGGCGAGCCCGAGGAGTACTACCACCTGCGGGTCAAGAACTCGGCGGATGAAGTCGTGATCGCGTCCAGCGGCTGGCCGCAGCCCGGGTGGTCGCTCCTCCCCAACCGATGCGTCATGACGGTCGACCGACGCACCCGCGCGGTCTCGGTCGTGAGCGTGGACACCGGTCTGCCGATCGAGCTCGAGACGGTACCCAGCACCGCGCCCGCCCTGTTGTGAACCGTGTTCCCGTCCCACCAGCAGCTATCTGAAAGGCCACTCGAATGTCCCTGACCCTGCCCGACGGCAAGCGGATGGCGGTTGCCATCACCTGTGACTTCGACGCCCACTCGCCCTGGATGGGCACGATGGGCATGACCAGCCCGTCGGTGCTCTCGCGGGGCGAGTTCGGCGCCGAGGTCGGCGTACCGCGGCTGCTCGACCTGTTCCGACGACTGGAGATCACCACGACCTGGTGCACGCCCGGCCACGACCTGGTCACCTTCCCGGACAAGATCGAAGCGGTGCTCGAGGGCGGCCACGAGATGGCCGCGCACGGGTGCTACCACGAGGACATCCGCTCCCTCGACGCCGACCGCGAGCGTGAGCTCATGGAGCTGCAGCTCCAGCAGCACCAGCAGGTCGTGGGGCGCAAGCCGCGCGGCTACCGCTCTCCTGCGTGGGACTTCTCCGACGCGACGCTCGGCATCCTCGAGGACTTCGAGTTCGAGTGGGACAGCTCGTTGATGGGGCGGGAGTTCGAGCCCTACCACCCGCGTCCGGTGACCGTCGCCTACGAGTCCGCCAACCAGTTCGGTCCGCCCAGCCGCCTGCTGGAGATCCCGGTCTCGTGGTACCTCGACGACTGGCCGGCCGTGGAGTACATCCCGGGTGTGTCCCCCCAGCTGGGATCGCATCGCGTGATGCTGCAGCGGTGGCAGGACATCTTCGACTACGCCCACCAGCGGGTGCCGAACGCCGTGTACAACCTGACGGTGCACCCGCAGACCATCGGGCGCGCCCACCACGTCGCCGGGTTCGAGGAGTTCCTGACGTCGATCCGGGCGCTGGACGACGTGTGGTTCTGCACGCTGTCCGACGTGTTCGACGCGTGGACCGACGACTGACCGGACCACGTTGAGCCGTCTGCCGTCGTCCGTCCGCCGACCCCTCCTGGAGAAGTGATGAGCACCCGCCCGTCCCTGCCCGTGCTGTCCGACGCCGAGATCGGGTCAGTGGTGGACGCCCTCGCTGGTGGGGGAGTCCGGCAGGTCCTCGCGAGCATCGTGGACTCCGCCGGCGTGCTCCGAGGGAAGCAGGTGCCTCTCGACCGGGTGCGGTCGCTCCACCGGTCGGGTGTCGGCGCCTCGGCGACCTGGGCGGTGTTCTGCGCGGACAACGCGATCGCGATGACGCCGGGGATCGGCGCGGTGGGCGACAAGCGCCTCCGCGCCGATCTGGAGGCCGCCGTCGACGTCGGCGGCGGCCTCGCGTGGGCCCCCGCTGAGATGTTCACCCAGGACGGTGAACCCGACGAGGTCTGCTGGCGCGGGTTCCTGCGGAGGCAGCAGGCCGCCGCCGAGGAGGTCGGCCTGGAGGTGCTCGCGGCCGGGGAGATCGAGTTCGTGCTGCTCCCCGAGTCGGGGCAGCGGGACGCGTCGTGGACGGCCTACGGGCTCAGCCCGCTGCTCGCCCACGAGGCCTTCCTCGCCGAGGTCGAGGAGGAGTTCGACCGAGCCGGTCTCGGACTCGAGCAGCTGCACGCCGAGTACGGCGGCGACCAGTTCGAGCTCTCGCTGGCGCCGGCGGCGCCGTTGCAGGCGGTCGACAAGCTCGTGCTGGCGCGCTTCCTCCTCGGTCGGGTCGGCCGCCGGCACGGCCTGCGCGTCTCGCTCTCGCCGCAGCCGCTCGTCGACGGCATGGGCAACGGCGCCCACCTCCACCTGTCCTTCACGCGCGACGGTGTGCCGCTGTTCTCCGGCGGGGACGGGCCGCGCGGCATGACGGCCGAGGGCGGCTCGCTCGTCGCGGGCATCGTCGAGGCCCTGCCCGAGATCGTGGGGTTGCTGGCGCCGTCGGCCCTGTCGAGCGTGCGGCTCCAGCCCGGGCGCTGGTCGGGCGCCTTCGCCTGCTGGGGCCTGGAGAACCGGGAGGCAGCGGTGCGCTTCTGCGCCGCCACCCAGGGCAACCCCTACGGCGCCAACGTCGAGGTCAAGTGCGTCGACCCCTCCGCCAACCCCTACATCGCGTGTGGCGCCATCCTCGGCGCCGCGCTGCGGGGCCTGGCGGCCGGCACGCCGCTCCCGCCGGAGACGGACCAGGACCCCTCGGGCCTGTCGGTCGAGGAAGCCCGCCGGCTCGGGGTGGTGCAGCTGGCCGGTACGCAGGAGGAGGCGCTCGACGCGCTGGAGAAGTCCGCGGTCGCCCGGGAGCTGCTCGGTGAGAGCCTGCACGAGGCGCTCGTGGCGGTGCGTCGCCACGAGCAGCGGCAGTTCTCGGGTACCGACATCGCCGAGGTCGTCGACCGCCTGCGCTTCGCCTGGTCGGCCTGAGCCGACCGTCCTTCATTTCCCCCTTTCGATCCACCGGCACAGATGGAGTCCCGATGACGTCCTCGTCCACGCCTGCCACCACCGCGGCCGGCTCGCTCTACGAGCGCGATGCCGCCGTCGTGGCCGGCATCGAGAAGCTGCGCTTCTTCCCGCTGTCCGTCGTCGCCGGCCGCGGCGTCTGGCTGACGGAGGAGGGCGGCCGCGAGCTGCTCGACCTCAGTGCCACCTGGACCGCCTGCGGTCTGGGGCACGGGCACCCGGCGGTGACCGAGGCGGTGACCCGCGCGCTCCAGGCCCCTCCCGGGGCCGGTGGCCTCTCCGCCGTCCACCCCGACTCGGTGGGCTTCGCCGAGGAGCTGCTCGAGCTCACGCCGGGTTCGGGGGACCGGCGGGTGTACTTCGGGCACGCCGGCAGTGACGCGAACGACGTCGTCATCCGGGCCTGCCGCCACGCCACGGGGCGCCGCCGCGTGGTCACGTTCGAGCACTGCTACCACGGCGGCATCGGCGTCGCCATGCGCGTCTCCGGTGTCCACATCGACGCCGGACTCGCTCCCGACCCCGACCTGTACCTCGCGACCTACCCCAATCCGTTCCGGCCGCACGCGGATGGCGACGACCCCGTCGAGGCGAGCGTCGCCGCCTCGCTGGCCGAGGTCGACCGCGAGCTGGCCCGCGGCGACGTCGCGTGCGTGATGGTCGAGCCGATCCTCTCCGACGGGGGCATGGTGCTCCCGCCGCCGGGCTTCCTCCGGCGGCTCCACGAGGTGTGCCGTCGCCACGACGTCCCGCTGGTGTGCGACGAGGTGAAGATGGGCCTCGGGCGCCCCGGCGTGCTGCACGCCTTCCAGCTCGACGACGTCGTGCCCGACATCATTACCTTCGGCAAGGTCATCGGCGGCGGCCTGCCGCTGTCGGCCGCGGTCGGACCGGCCGCGATCCTGGACGGACCCGCGGCCTCCGCGCTGCTGACCACCGCCGGCAACCCGATCTGCACCGCGGCGGGCCGCGCCGTGCTCCGCACCATCGTCGCCGAGGAGCTCCCGGCCCGTGCGGCGGCAGCCGGCTCGCGCATGGTGGCCGGCCTGCGCGAGCTCCAGGCGCGGCTGCCCCAGATCGGTGACGTCCGCGGTGCCGGCCTGGCGATCGGCGTCGAGCTGGTCAGTGACCGGGGCACGAACGCCCCCGACCGCCGACTGGCCCAGCAGGTCGTCTACCGCGCCTGGCAGCTCGGCGCCGTCGTCTACTACGTGGGCGGCAACGTCCTGGAGATCACCCCGCCCCTGGTGATCAGCGACGAGGAGGCCGACCGGGGCGTCGAGATCCTGGGCCGGGCGATCGAGGACGCGAGCAACGGCGCCGTCGCCGATGAGCTGCTGCTCCCGTTCGCCGGCTGGTGAACCCGCCCACCCGACATGCGACGGACCCCAGCGAACCGAGTCCAGGAGCCATGAGCACCGCGTTGCCGGCCCCCCGGCCCGCGGCCGTGCTCACGGTGGCCGACCAGGTGCGCAACGGGATGGACCAGTTCAGCTCCTCGGAGAAGAAGGTGGCCCGCGCCCTCCTGGCCGAGTACCCGACGGCCGGGCTGGACACCGTTGCCTACCTCGCCGAGCGCGCCCGGGTCAGCGCCCCCACGGTCGTCCGGTTCTGTCGCAGGATCGGGTTCCAGGGCTTCCCGGAGCTCCAGGCGGCGCTCCGTCACGAGCTGGCGCCCGGCGCGTCGGGACCGCTGAGCCGGCTCGCTGCGACCCGACCGTCCGGTACGGCCTCGGAGCTCGTCCGCGACCATGCGGAGGTCCGGGCGCGCGCGGTCGCGACCTCCCTGCTCACCGTGCCGCCCTCGGAGATCGACGCCGCCGTCGCGCTGATCGGGGACGGCAGCCGGCGGGTGACCCTCGGCGGCGGACGCTTCAGCCACGTCCTCGCCCAGTACTTCGAGCTGTACCTGCAGCAGCTGCGACCGAAGGTCCGCCTCGTCGAGTCGAGCTCCCAGCGGCGCACGAGCCAGCTGCTCGACATCGACCGCAACGACGTCGTGGTGGTCTTCGACTACCGGCGCTACCAGCGCGACAGCATCCTGCTCGCCCAGCACGCGCGCCGTCGCAAGGCGTCCGTCGTCCTGCTGACGGACCCCTGGCTCTCGCCGGCCGCGGCCTACGCGGACGTCGTCCTGCCGACCGAGGTCGAGTCGCCCTCCGCCTTCGACGCACTCGCCCCGGCGTTCGCACTGGTGGAGTGCCTGGTCGCGGGCGTGCTCGGCTCCCTCGGTGACTCGGCGACCACGCGGATGCGGCACTGGGACAGTGGAGCCCAGGACCGGTTCGGACTGCTCGAGGCCGCGCCGGCCCCGGGCTAGCCGTCGCGGGCGGACCACGGCTGTGTCGAGGCCCTCGATCAGGGCCGACTTCCTGTCCACTACTTTCCGACGAATGGATGCCATGACTCACGTTTTCGAGTTCGAGATCGACGAGGACGCACCCCTCGAATCCCTCCTCTTCACGTTCGGCGGTGCCGAGCCCGTGGCCGCGATCCATCCCGGCACCGTCGTCGTCACCTCGACGCGGGACTGCTTCGCGGGCCTGGTCCGGAGCACCGCGGACGTGACGTCGCAGGTGTGCGATCCCCGCTTCCTCAACCCCCAGACCGGTCCGTTCTTCATCGAGGGCGCGAAGCCCGGGGACACCGTCGCGGTGCACTTCGTGCGCATCGAGCCGCGGTACAGCTGGGGTGTCAGCACCACGGTCCCGTTCTTCGGCGCGCTGACGGCCAGCCGGGACACGGCGCTGCTCCACCCGGCCCTCCCCGAGCTCACCTGGATCTACGAGCTCGACAACGAGGCGCGGCTCGTCCACTACCAAGCAGTCGAGGGCGACCTCCACCTGCCGCTGCCGATGGACCCCATGCACGGCACGGTCGGGGTCGCGCCGCCGTTGGGCGAGGTCCGGTCGTCACTCACCCCGGGGTCGTGGGGAGGGAACATGGACACGCCCGAGATGCGGGCCGGCTCCACGTGCTACCTGGGGGTGAACGTGGACGGAGCGCTGCTCAGCTTCGGGGACGGCCACGCTCGTCAGGCCGAGGGCGAGACCTGCGGCGTTGCCGTCGAGTGCGCGATGGACTCGGTGATCATCGTCGACCTGATCAAGGACACGCCCACCCCGTGGCCGCGCCTCGAGAACGACGACTACCTGATGACGACCGGCTCGGCCAAGCCGTTGGAGGACGCCTTCCGGATCGCGCACACCGAGATGGTCCGCTGGGTCGCGGAGCTTCTCTCGCTCTCGGAGATGGACGCCTACCAGCTCGTGTCGCAGATCGCCCTGAGCCCGGTCGCGAACGTGTGCGACACCGTCTACACCATGGTGTGCAAGGTGCCGAAGAAGCTGATCGGCTCGCCGACCGCTTTCGGCGGGGTCCACGACGCTCTCCGCTCCCGAGCCCGCGGCTGGCCGGCGTCTGGCTGACAGGTGCCGGCCGACAGATCGCCCCTGCCCTGCCCCTGCCCCTCCCCCTGCGCCGTGTCGGGGTCGCGGGAGCCGGCTCTTCGGTGACGTGGCCGTCGCCGACTGCCGAACGTGTGGCCGAGACGGCGGGCACCTGGTCGACGACCGCGCCGGCACCGAGCAGGCGCAGCCGTGCCGTGGTCGTCGAGTCGGGTGGTGGTGGGCGATCGCTCTCACCATCGGTAGCGGCTCTGCAGCTCCTTGCTCAGCGAGTGCGCGTGGCGAAGCAGCAGGCTTCCCAGCTCACGCCGTCGATCGGGGGTGAACCGCGACTCGACACCTGTCAGCGTGAGTGCCCACTCGGGACGGTGGCGGTTGTCGAACACTGCCGCCGCCATACCCCAACTGCCTGCGACAACGAGTCCGGGGTTTGTCGCGTAGCCGTTCGATCTCGTCTCAGCGATGCGCGCGATGAGGTCTTCGCTGCCATGGCTCGAGCCGTAGGTCCGTGTGAGGTCGTTCCGTTCGAGGTAGGTCCCTACCTCGCGCTCCGGAAGGTGGGCGAGCACGGCCAACCCGGCAGAAGTGACGCCTAGTGGGAACCGCGCCCCCTCGTAGAGCACGAACGATCGGATCGGGAAGTCGCCGTCCTCGCGGGTGAGACAGACCGTCTCGTCGCCCCGGCGCGCCGAGAAGAAGGCGCTCTCGCCGGTGCGAGCAGCCAGCGCGCACAGATGCGGTCTCGCATACTCGGCGAGGTCGTACCGCGTGGCTGCCGAGCTCCCCAGCAGGAACAGCTCGGGCCCGAGGTGCCATCTGCCGTTCGAACGATCGCGGTCCACGAAGCCTTCGTCCTGAAGCGCCTCCAAGGCTCGGTGAGCGGTCGGCCTCGGCAATCGGGCTGCGAGGCCGAGCTCTGTCGTCGTTGCTCCCTCAGGACCCGATTGGGACAGCGCACGCAGCAGTCGTGCCGCTCGAGCCAGGACGCCTGATTTCGACACCATTGAACTATAGCGTCCGCACAGTGGACATCCGGTACGTGAGCCCGCCCCAACCCGAGCGATCTGCGGTTCGAGGAGCGCCGCCCGTGGCAGAAGTCGCCCGATGGCGATTCAATGTCACTCAACAACTCGGGGGTAGAGATGGAGTCTCGTCGCCCGCAGCCATCGCGTGATCGTCGGCGCGATCTGCCTCGAGGCGCATCCGCCGCGGCCTGCTCGGGACCACCAGCCGAGGTGGTCACCTCGGGCCCGCGCGGGTGCGGCAGCCCTCCCGTCGACCTCGGCCGTCCCTCCCGGCTCCCACCTCCGATCAACCGATAGGACTCTGACTGTGCAGCGCATCCTCGACGCGATCATGGCCAGCCAGGAAGACGAGCAGAGCGCGGCCACCGGAGACTTCGCGAACCTGGAGATCCCCGACCACTACCGTGCGGCCACGGTCCACAAGGACGAGGTCGACATGTTCGAGGGGATGTCGACCAAGGAGAAGGATCCCCGTAAGTCGTTGCACGTCGAGGACGTGGCGCTGCCCGAGCTGGGGCCGGGTGAGGCGCTGGTGGCGGTGATGGCCTCGGCGATCAACTACAACACCGTGTGGACCTCGATCTTCGAGCCGGTCTCGACGTTCGGGTTCTTGGAGCGCTACGGCCGGCTTTCGCCGCTGACCAAGCGGCACGACCTGCCCTACCACGTGGTCGGGTCGGACCTGGCCGGGGTGGTGCTGCGCACCGGGCCCGGGGTGACCAAGTGGCAGCCCGGCACCGAGGTGGTCGCGCACTGCTTGTCGGTGGAGCTGGAGGAGCCCGACGGGCACGACGACACGATGCTGGACCCGCAGCAGCG
>NZ_BAAAJE010000025.1:0-35296 GCF_039526625.1 Nocardioides aquiterrae | reverse complement strand
CGACCCGTCCTCCCCGGCCGAACCTGACCCACACATCAGTCAGGAGATTCGAAACTTCGGCCGACAAGTACAGGTTTCCCCGGTCGACCGGGGAAACCGACGCCGGGCACCCGCCGCTAGACCGGCGGGGCGGGCGTCACGATGCCGGCCTCGGCGTCGGCGGCCTCGACCTCCTCGCGGCTGATGCCGAGCAGGTACATGATCGTGTCGAGGTACGGGACGTTGACGGCGGTGTCCGCGGCGTCGCGGACCAGCGGCTTGGCGTTGTAGGCGATGCCGAGCCCGGCGGCGTTGAGCATGTCGAGGTCGTTGGCGCCGTCGCCGATCGCGATCACGGCGGCGTCGGGCACGCCGATCTCCGCCGCGAACTCGCGCAGCGCCGCGGCCTTCCCGGCGCGGTCGACGACCGGCCCGACGATCCGGCCGGTGAGCCGGCCGTCGACGATCTCGAGCTCGTTGGCGCGGGAGAAGTGGATGCCCAGGTCGGCGGCGAGCCGGTCGGTGATGCGCGAGAACCCGCCGGAGACGATCGCGAACCGGTACCCGAGCCGGCGCAGCGTCCGCACCATCGTGCGGGCGCCCGGCGCGAGCACGATCGCGTCGTACACCTCGTCGAGCGCGGACTCCGGCACACCCTCCAGCAGCGCGACCCGGGACCGCAGCGACTCCTCGAAGTCGATCTCGCCGCGCATCGCGGCCTCGGTCACCGCGGCGACCTCGGCCTCGCAGCCGGCGTGGGCGGCGAGCATCTCGATCACCTCGCCCTGGATCAGCGTCGAGTCGACGTCCATGACGATCAGCCGGGTGCCGCGCCGCAGCAGGGTCGCGGGCTGGACGGCGATGTCGATGGCCTGACGGGCGGCCTCGGCGGCGAGGACCGTACGCAGCGCGTCGGTGTCGGCGCCGCTGACGTGCAGGTCGATCGCGGTGACCGGGTAGCGGGCCATCCGCTCGATCCGGTCGATGTTGGCGCCGGCGTCCGCGATCCGGCCCGCGACCGCCGCCATCGCGGAGGCGCGCAGCGGCGCCCCGATCACGGTGACGTGGGAGCGCCCGGAGCCGCGCGCCTTGTTGTCGCCGACCCCACCCTCGACGTCGACCGCCATGCCGAGCCGCTGAGCGGTCTCCCGGACGGCGTCGCTCACCCGCCGCACGTTGCGCGGCGCGGTCACGAGCACGCCGAGGATAAGCCGGCCGCGCAGCACGATCTGCTCGATGTCGAGGACCTCGACGCCGGCTCCGGAGAGCGCGGCGAAGACCGAGGAGGTCACGCCCGGGCGGTCCTTGCCCGCGAGGGTGATGAGAAGGGTCTCCGGCTTCGGGTCGCTCATGACACGGGCGAGGCTATCGTCCGGGCCGGCCGGCCTAGGCCGGCGGCCACGCCTCGGGCGAGCACGCCGCTGTGAGCGCGCGCCGCCCCGCGCGGTCGAGCGGCACCAGGGCGGCGCGGCGCTGCTGCACCTCGTACGCCGTGATCGACGCGCCGTCGTCCTCGAGCGCCAGCTCGACGATGCCGGTCGCCTGCAGGCCGCGCGCGGCCAGGGCGACGCACCGCGCGGGGACCCCGTCGGGCGCGGCCAGCGGTTCACGGTGCCGCAGGTCCATCAGCCGGTCCGCGACCTCCGGTCGCCAGCGGGCCACGTCCAGCGTGGCCAGCGCCTCGGCCGTCTCCAGCAGCCCGCGACGCAGCTCCCGGTCGGCCTCGCCCACGTCGGGGAGCTGGCGCCGGGCCGCCGGGTGCGCCGTCCACACCACCGCGGCACCGGTCCGACGAGGGACCAGGCCCAGGCCGCTGCCCTCGACGACGACCGCCTCGCCGGCGTCCAGCGCCTCCCGGTTGAAGTCAGCCGGGCCGCCGAGGCCGAGCGGGTCGCCCTCGGCCGGGAACGCCGCGCCGAACGACGTCGCGCCCAGCCGGCGCAGCTCGGCGAGCCCCTCGACCAGCGTGGCGGTGCCGTCCGCGCCGGGCAGGTCCGCGACGACATGGGTCGCGTCCCCGCCGATCACGGCGTCCAGGACCAGGTCGGTGACGGCGTGCCCGCGGAGCCACGCGGTGCCCCACCACGCGAGCCGCGCGGCGGGCGGGAGCAGGGTCGTCACGGCCGCCGAGGATACGCGCGGGCGGTGCGACGGCCCTCGATAGGGTGAGTGACATGACCGCCGTGCTGGACTTCGCCGACGTGACCATCCGGCGCGGACAGGCCACCCTGCTCGACCGCGTCTCGTGGCGGGTCGAGGAGAAGGACCGGTGGGTGATTCTCGGGCCGAACGGCGCCGGCAAGACCACGCTGCTTCAGGTGGCGTCCGCGCAGATCCATCCGACCGCCGGCGTCGCCGGCATCCTCGACGAGGTCCTGGGCACCGTCGACGTGTTCGAGCTGCGCCCGCGGATCGGGCTGACCAGCGCGGCGCTGGCCGAGCGGGTGCCCCGCGGCGAGCGCGTCCACGACGTCGTCGTGTCCGCGTCGTACGGCGTGGTCGGCCGCTGGCGGGAGGCGTACGACGACCTCGACCACGAGCGGGCCGCGCAGCTGCTGACCGAGGTCGGCGCGGTGCACCTGGTGGACCGCACCTTCGGCACGCTGAGCGAGGGGGAGCGCAAGCGGGTGCAGATCGCCCGCGCGCTGATGGCCGACCCCGAGCTGCTGCTGCTCGACGAGCCGGCCGCCGGTCTGGACCTCGGCGGCCGCGAGGACCTGGTGTCCACGCTGTCGGTGCTGGCGGCCGACCCGGGGTCGCCGGCGACCGTGCTCGTCTCCCACCACGTCGAGGAGATCCCGCCCGGGTTCACGCACGCGCTGCTGCTGCGGGCCGGCCGGGTGGTCGCGTCCGGAGCGCTCGAGGACGTGATCACCGAGACCAACCTGGCGGCGACGTTCGGGATGCCGCTCGTGCTGTCCCACGAGGACGGCCGCTGGAGCGCGCGCCGGCGCACCCGGCACCGCTGACGGTCAGGCTAGGGTCAGGTCATGGACTGGCTGAGCGAGCACGCTTGGGCGGCCTGGCTCGGCGTCGCCGCCGTGCTGGGCGCCGCGGAGCTGGTGAGCCTCGACCTGGTCCTGATCATGCTCGCCGTCGGCGCCCTGGCCGGTGGGGTGAGCGCCGCGCTCGGCGCGGCGGTCGTCGCCCAGATCCTGATCGCCGGCGTCGCGTCGATCGCGATGCTCGCGCTGGTGCGGCCGGGGCTCGTGGCCAAGCTGCACCAAGGGCCCGAGCTCCGGCTCGGGCACAGCAAGCTCGTCGGGCAGCGCGCGGTCGTCACCCAGCGCATCACCGGGCTCAACGTCGGCCAGATCAAGCTGGCGGGGGAGACCTGGACCGCCGCGCCGTACGACGAGCACATCACGATCGAGCCAGGGGCGACCGTGGAGGTCTTCGAGATCCGCGGCGCCACGGCGTACGTCCACCCGGTCGCCGAGCTCGGCGAGTGACCGACGGAGATAGGAGAGTCACGTGCCCCTCGTGATCCTGATACTGCTCGCGCTGCTGCTGCTCTTCGTGATCGTGCTGCTCGCCAAGACCGTGCGGATCATTCCGCAGGCGCGCGCCGGCGTGGTCGAGCGGTTCGGCAAGTACCTCAAGACGCTGCCCGCCGGCCTCAACATCGTGGTGCCGTTCGTGGACAAGGTGCGCTACCTCATCGACCTGCGCGAGCAGGTCGTGAGCTTCCCGCCCCAGCCGGTGATCACCGAGGACAACCTCGTGGTCTCGATCGACACCGTCATCTACTTCCAGGTCACCGACCCGATCGCGGCGACCTACGAGATCGCCAACTACATCCAGGCCGTCGAGCAGCTCACGATGACCACGCTGCGCAACATCGTCGGCGGCATGGACCTCGAGCAGACGCTGACCAGCCGCGAGGAGATCAACAACGGCCTGCGCGGCGTGCTGGACGAGGCGACCGGCAAGTGGGGCATCCGCGTGAACCGCGTGGAGATCAAGGGCATCGACCCGCCGCCGTCGATCAAGGACGCGATGGAGAAGCAGATGCGGGCGGACCGTGACAAGCGCGCGCTGATCCTCACCGCGGAGGGCCAGCGGCAGTCGGCGATCCTCACCGCCGAGGGCAACAAGCAGTCCGCGATCCTGAACGCCGAGGGCGACCGTGAGTCGCAGATCCTGCGCGCCCAGGCCGACCGGGAGTCGTCCATCCTGCGGGCCCAGGGTGAGGGCCAGGCCATCCAGACGGTGTTCCAGGCGATCCACGACGGGCAGCCGGACCAGTCGCTGCTGGCCTACCAGTACCTCCAGATGATGCCGAAGATCGCCGAGGGCGACGCGAACAAGGTCTGGATCGTGCCGAGCGAGATCGGCAAGGCCCTCGAGGGCCTCGGCTCGACGATGACGAACCTGCAGGGCATCCCGCAGCACGTCGAGGGGCCGCGGAAGCGGGTCGACATGGGGCCGGCCGAGCCGCAGCAGCCGAAGACCGACGCCGAGCTCAGCGAGACCAACGCCGCCGTCGAGGCCGCGATCGCCGAGGCCGCCAGCGCGGCCAACCCCGGCCGCTCCTCGACCGCCGCGGATGCGGGGCCCGAGGAGACCGATCCCGCGATCGACCCCGGTGAGGCGCCGCCCGCCCAGTGAGTCCCTTCGAGATCGTCGCGGTCCTGCTGGCGGGGGTCGCGGCCGGCACCATCAACACCGTGGTGGGGTCGGGAACGCTGATCACGTTCCCGACCCTGCTGGCGTTCGGCGTCCCGCCGGTGACCGCGAACGTCTCCAACACGATCGGCCTGGTGCCCGGCTCGATCTCCGGAGCGGTCGGCTACCGCCGCGAGCTCGAGGGCCAGCGCTCGCGGGTGCTGCGGCTGAGCGTCGCCTCCCTGCTCGGCGGCACGGCGGGCGCCGTGCTGCTGCTGGTGCTGCCCGCCGGGGCGTTCGAGGCGATCGTGCCGGTGCTGATCGTGCTGGGCCTGGTGCTGGTCGTATTCCAGTCCCGGATCTCCGCGTGGGTCGCGCGGCAGCACGAGGCGACCGGCGGGCTCCCGCACCACGGCACCTGGTGGGTCTGGCCGGCGGTCTTCGTCACCGGTGTCTACGGCGGCTACTTCGGCGCCGCCCAGGGCGTCCTGCTGATGGCCGTGATGGGCATCGGGATCGCCGAGACGCTCCAACGGCTCAACGCCGTCAAGAACGTCCTCGCCGCGATCGTCAACGCCGTTGCCGGCCTGATCTTCGCCGTCGTCGCCGACGTCGACTGGTGGGTCGTGCTGCTGATCGGCATCGGCTCCGTGATCGGCGGCCAGCTGGGCGCGACGGTCGGCCGGCGCCTGCCGGGCACCGTGCTCCGCGTGGTGATCGTGCTGGTCGGCCTCGTGGCGCTGGCGGTCTTCCTGCTGACCTGAGGCTCAGCCGCGCCGGACGAGGGCGAGCAGGCCGGAGGCGACCGCGCCGACGGCGGGAGCCAGGAGGGTGAGCCCGGCCTTCCGCGAGATCTGACCGTCCTGCATGGCCAGGTAGCTGGTCGCGGCGTCGCCGGCATCGACGAGCACGCCGATGCCGATCACGCCCGTGCGGGACCTGCCCCCGGTGGTCAGCGTGGCCAGGCCGAGCGCGACCTCCCGCAGGCCGAAGAGCCGCGTGACGTAGGGGACCTGGGGGTTCGACACCGGGTCCAGCCCGAGGTTCTTCGCCACGAGCTGCGGGTTGGCCACGGCGGCGGCGCCGACCGCGATCCGGCCGAGGGACAGTCCGATCACAGGGTTCATGGCGAGCACGCTAGCGTGACCGGACATGGAGCTGTACGACGTCATGCGGACCACGCCCGCCGTCCGGGAGTTCACCGGCGACCCGCTGCCCGACGAGACGCTGCGCCGGATCCTCGAGAACGCCCGGTTCGCGCCCAGCGGCGGGAACCGGCAGGGCACCCGCGTCATCGTGGTCCGCGACCCGGCCACCCGCGAGCAGCTGGCCCGGCTCAACGAGCCGGCGGTGCGCCGCTACGTCGCCCAGATCAAGGCCGGGCAGAGCCCGTGGAACCCGCTCGAGCCGCCCGCGCCGTCCGCCCACGAGATCGCGGCCACCGAGGTCCCCGAGGCGTTCACGAAGCCGGTCCTCACCGCGGCCGCGGTCCTGGTGTTCGTGGTCGACCTCGGCGTGGTCGCGGCGATGGACCAGGACCTCGACCGGGTCGGCATGATCAGCGGCGCGTCGGTCTACCCGCTGGTGTGGAACACCCTGCTGGCCGCGCGCAACGAGGGCTTCGGCGGCACCATCACCACGATGGCGGTGGCGGAGGAGCCGGCGGTCCGGGAGCTGCTCGGGATCCCGGATCAGTACGCCGTGGCCGCGGTCGTCCCGATCGGGAAGCCGGTCCGCGAGGTCACCAAGCTGCGCCGGGTCCCGGTCGAGGAGCTGGTCCGCCTGGAGCGGTTCGACGGCGACCCCCTGCCGGACCGCTAGGGCCGGCGGCGTCAGTCGACGTAGGCGGTGGCCCAGCGCTCCAGTTCGGCGTACGCCTGCTTCCGCGGCCCCTCCTGCGAGAGCACGACGTCGTGCCGCGCCCCCGGGATCGCGACGTAGGTGACGTGGCTGCTGATGGCGCTGGCCCACTGCCGGATCTGCGGCACCTCGAGCACGATGTCGTAGCCGTGCGCGTCCGGGCCCATCTCCTGGGGCCAGCGGGTGTCGGCTGAGGAGAGCACCAGCACCGGGCAGCCGACGTCGAGGCCCGCGTGCAGCTCGTCGTGCCCCCTCCGGATCGCCCGCAGCCAGCCGAACGTCACCGGGAAGGAGTCCAGCGGCTTCCACTCGGTGTTGAACATCCACTCGCCGTCGTGCTCGACGTGCAGGCTGCGCCCGTAGTGACCCTCCGGGGTCCGCGGGATCACCCGCTTCGGGCGCCGGGCGCCGACGGCCTTGATCACCTTCGTGCCGATGCCGCGGATCAGCCGGCCGCCCTGCATGTCCAGCCACGGCGAGTTCAGCACCATGCCGGCGATCGCGGGGTGCCGCTCGTTGGCCCACAGCGACGTGATCAGGCCGCCGGTGGAGTGGGCGCTGACCACCACGTGGTCGTGCCCGTCGCGCTCGACGACGCGGTGCAGGGCGGCGTCGATGTCGGGGAAGTGCTCGCGCAGGTCGGTCACGTAGTTCGGGGTCTGGTGCGGCCGCAGGGACCGGCCGTACTTGCGCAGGTCCACGGCGTAGAAGTCGTAGCCGCGCTCGTTCCACCACTCGGCGTACGCCGTCTGGAAGAAGTAGTCGCAGAAGCCGTGCACGTGCAGCACGGCCTTGCGGGTGGGTTCGGCGGCGCGGCGTACGACGAGCGTGGCGACGACCGGCCCCTCCTCGTCGGGCGGGAGGTGGATGGTCTCGGCCAGGTAGGGCTCGCCCAGGACGTCGGGCACGAGCTCGTCGAAGGCTCCGCTGGTCATGGCGAGATCCTGCCAGCCCGCAGGCCGAGGGCGAGCGCCGGCTCGTTGGTCGTCACCAGCCAGGCGCGGCCGGGCTTCATCCAGTACGCGAGCGAGCGCTTCGTGTCGACCGTCCAGACCAGCAGCGGCAGCCGGTGCCGGCGCGCGAAGCGGCCCACGCGGAGCCGGGCCAGCGTGTGGTGCGCGACCACGACGTTCGCGCGGGAGTCGTGGTAGCGCACCTCCGGCCAGAGCTCCGAGACCCGCACCTTGACCGCCTGCCACATCGCGAAGCCCCGGACCCCGCGGCCGAGCGACAGGCCGACCATCAGCGAGTGGCCCGCCACGTCGGCCCAGTCGCGGATCGCGCGCACGGCGACGTCGTCGTGGGTCGTGACCAGCAGGTCGTCGGCGTCGAGCAGGTCGACCGCCCGCGCGACCGCGGCGACCTCGTCGCCCTGGAACTTCAGGTCCAGGTGCGCCCGGGTCCGCCCGGCGATCAGCGCGAGCGCCTCGTCGTACCGGAGGAGGTCGGGCGGAGCGACGTCGATCGGGTCGTGGTGCAGCACCAGCGACCCGTCCGCGGTGCGCTGCACGTCGATCTCGACGAAGTCGGCACCGAGCGCGATCGCGGCCTCGATGTCCGCCGCGGTGAGGCAGCGGTGGGCGGAGACCAGGGTCATCGCTGCGCAGCGTACGCGGCGGCCGCGCGGACCAGGCCGGCCAGCAGGCCGACGTCTGCCGCCGTCTCGGGGTGCCACTGCACGCCCAGGCAGAAGCGCTCGCCGGGCGCCTCCATCGCCTCGAGCGTGCCGTCCGCGGCGTGGGCCACGGCGTCGAAGCCCGGGTGCGTGCGGACCGACTGGTGGTGGTGGCAGTTGACCGACAGCCGGTCGCCGACGAGACCCGAGACCCGGGTCCCGGGCACGGTGGTCACCTCGATCGCGCCGAACTCGTCGCCGCCGGGGGAGTGCTGCTGGTGGTCCACGAGGTCGGGGACGTGCTGCTCCAGCGCGCCGCCGGCGTGCACCGCCATCACCTGCATCCCCCGGCAGACGCCGAGCACCGGCAGGCCGGTGGCGTCGGCGGCGTCCAGCAGAGCCGCCTCCCAGGCATCCCGGTCGGGCCGCCAGCCCGCGGTCCGCGGGTGCGGCTCCTCGCCGTACCGGTCCGGGTCGACGTCCGCGCCGCCGCTGATCACCAGGCCGTCGAGCCGGGCGACCACGACGTCGGCCGCACCGGCCTGGCCCACCGGCGGCAGCAGCACGGGGACGCCGCCGGTCGCCTCGACGGCGGCGGCGTACTGCGTCGGCAGCAGGTCGGCGCGCTGGCGCCACACGCCCCAGGCCGCCTCCTCGCGGTAGGTCGTGAGGCCGATGAGGGGAGCGGGCATCACAGTGGCGTGACGTAGGCCCCGGAGATGCCGCCGTCCACGAGGAACGTGTTGGCGGTCATGAACGAGGAGTCGTCGGAGGCCAGGAAGAGCACGGCCGCGGCCATCTCCTCGGGCTCGCCGAACCGGCCCATCGGCACGTGCACCAGGCGGCGGGCCGCGCGCTCGGCGTCCTTGGCGAACAGCTCCTGCAGCAGCGGCGTGTTCACCGGCCCGGGGCACAGGGCGTTGACCCGGACGCCCTGGCGCGCGAACTGGACGCCGAGCTCGCGGGTCATCGAGAGCACCCCGCCCTTGGACGCGGAGTAGGAGATCTGGGACGTCGCCGCCCCCATCACCGCCACGAACGATGCGGTGTTGATGATCGAGCCCTTGCCCTGCTCGAGCATGTACGGCAGCGCGGCCTTGCAGCACAGGTAGACGCTGGTGAGGTTGACCTCCTGGACCTTCCGCCAGGCGTCCAGGTCGGTGTCCAGGATCGAGTCGTCCTCCGGCGGGCTGATGCCGGCGTTGTTGAACGCGATGTCGACCGAGCCGTAGGTGTCCTTGGCGGTCTTGAACAGCGCGTCGACCTGGTCCTTCGACGTCACGTCGACGTGCACGTACGTCGCCACGGACTCGCCCCCGAGCTGGCCCACCAGCTGGTGGCCGCGCTCGTCGTCGATGTCGCCGATGACGACCTTCGCGCCCTCCTCGACGAAGCGCTGGACCGTCGCCAGGCCGATGCCGGAGCAGCCGCCGGTGATGACCGCGACCCGGTCCTGGATGCGTCCTGCCATGAGTTGCTGCTGCCTTTCGTCGTGCGGGGTCTCGACAAGCTCGACCACCGGGCTAGTGGGCAATGAAGACGTTCTTGGTCTCGGTGAAGGACATCGGGGCGTCCGGGCCGAGCTCACGGCCCAGGCCGGACTGCTTGTAGCCGCCGAACGGCGTCCAGTAACGGACCGACGAGTGCGAGTTCACGCTGAGGTTGCCGGCCTCGACGCCGCGGGCGACCCGCAGCCCCTTGCCCAGGTCGTTGGTGAAGATCGAGCCGGACAGGCCGTACTCGGTGTCGTTGGCCTTCGCGACGGCGTCGGCCTCGTCGTCGAACGGCATCACCGCCACGACCGGGCCGAAGACCTCCTCGCGCCAGACCCGGGCGCCCGGGTCCTCGACGGTCACGACCGACGGCGGCACCCAGAAGCCGTCGCCGCCGGGCGTCGTGCCGGCGAACGCGACCTCCACCTCGTCGAGGTAGCCGGTCACGGCGCGCTTCTGCTGCGCGGAGATCAGCGGGCCCATCTCGCTCGCCTCGTCGCTCGGGTCGAGCACCCGCAGGCCGGTCACGGCCGGCTCGAGCTTCGACAGGAACTCGTCGTACGCCGAGCGCTCCACGAGGATGCGCGAGCGGGCGCAGCAGTCCTGGCCGGCGTTGTCGAAGACGGCGTACGGCGCGCTCGCGGCCGCCGCGTCGATGTCCGCGTCGGCGAACACGATGTTGGCGCTCTTGCCGCCGAGCTCGAGCGTCACCCGCTTCACCTGTTCGGCGCAGCCGGCCATGATCCGCTTGCCGACCGCGGTGGAGCCGGTGAAGCACACCTTGCGCACCAGCGGGTGCGTGACGAACCGCTCGCCGACGACCGAGCCCTTGCCGGGGACGACCGTGAGCACGTGCTCGGGGACGCCGGCCTCGCGGGCGAGCTCGCCGATCCGGATCGCGGTGAGCGGCGTCAGCTCGGCGGGCTTGAGCACGACGGTGTTCCCGGCGGCGAGCGCGGGTGCGAAGCCCCAGCCGGCGATGGGCATCGGGAAGTTCCAGGGGACGATGATCCCCACCACGCCGAGCGGCTCGTGGAAGGTCACGTCGACCCCGCCGGCCACCGGGATCTGCCGGCCGAACAGCCGCTCGGGCGCGCCCGCGTAGTAGTTCAGGCAGTCGCGGACGTTGCCGGCCTCCCAACGCGCGTTGCCCCACGTGTGGCCGGCGTTGCGCACCTCCAGCTCGGCGAGCTCGTCGACGTGTGCGCCGATCACCGCGGCGAAGCGGCGCAGCAGCGTGGCCCGCTCGCCCGGCGGCATCGACCGCCAGGCCGGGAACGCCGCGTGTGCCGCCTCGATGGCGGCGTCGGCCTCGGCCAGGCCGGCCTCGGGCACCTCGGTGACCGGCTGTGCGGTCGCGGGGTTGATGACGGTGAAGACGTCGGTCACTTACAGCCTCTCGAATCCTCGGTGCAGCTCCCAGTCGGTCACGGTGGCGTCGTACGCCGCCAGCTCGACGTCGGCCATGTTCGCGTAGTGGTCGACGACCTCGTCGCCCAGGGCCGCCCGCGCCACGTCGGAGGAGGCGAACGCCGCGCGGGCGGCGCCCATGGTGTGCGGGACCTTGGGCTTGTCGGAGTGGTAGGCGTTGCCGACCAGCTCGGGCTCCAGCGGCAGCTCGTTCTCGATGCCGTGCAGCCCGCCGGCGAGCATCGCCGCCAGCGCCAGGTACGGGTTGACGTCGGCGCCCGGGATCCGGTTCTCCATCCGAGCGCTGGCACCGTGGCCGACCAGGCGCAGTGCGCAGGTGCGGTTGTCCAGGCCCCAGGCGATCGTGGTGGGTGCGAACGACCCGTCCGCGAAACGCTTGTAGGAGTTGATGTTCGGTGCGTAGAGCAGCGTGAAGTCCGCCGCGGTCGCCAGCACGCCCGCGACGAAGTGGTCGTAGAGCGGCGTGCGTTCGCCGCCGTCCCAGAAGACCAGCTCGCCGTCCTGTCCGCGCAGCGAGAGGTGGATGTGGCAGGAGCTGCCCTCGCGCTGGTTGTACTTCGCCATGAACGTGATCGACTTGCCCTGCTGGGCGGCGATCTCCTTCGCGACGGTCTTGTAGACGGCGTGGTTGTCGGCGGTGGTCAGCGCGTCGGCGTACAGGAACCCGATCTCGTGCTGGCCGAAGTTGCACTCGCCCTTGGCGCCCTCGACGTCCAGGCCGGCGTCGTACATGGTGTTCCGCAGGGCCCGCAGCAGCGGCTCGACGCGCGCGGTGCCGAGGATCGAGTAGTCGACGTTGTACTGGTTCGCCGGGGTCAGGTCGCGGTAGTGCCGCCGGCTCGCCTCCTCGTACGGCGTGTCGAACGCGATGAACTCCAGCTCGGTGCCGGCCAGGGCCTGCCAGCCGTGCGCGGCGACCCGGTCCAGCTGCTTCTGCAGGATCGCCCGTGGTGACTGGACCACCGGGCTGTGGTCGGGCCAGACCAGGTCGCACTGGACCATGGCCGTCGCGGGGAGGTGGGTCAGCACCCGGATGGTGCGGTCGTCGAGGACGAACTCCATGTCGCCGTAGCCCTTGTCCCACGACGAGATCGCATAGCCGTCGACGGTGTTCATCTCGACGTCGACGGCGAGCAGGTAGTTGCAGCCCTCGGTGCCGTGCGGCACCACGATGTCGGCGAAGTAGCGCCCGTGCAGGCGTTTGCCCTGCAGGCGCCCCTGCATGTCGGTGAACGCCACGACGACGGTGTCGATCTCGCCGGCGTCGATGCGCTGCACGAGGTTCTCCATCGTCAGGTGCCGGTTGTTGCGGAGCTCCGTCACGCTTTCTCCTAACCCACGAGGCCGCGCAGCAGCGCGGCCGTGTCGTCGCAGTGCTCCTCCATGACCGTGCGCGCCCGGGCGGCGTTGCCGGCCAGGATCGCCTTGACCAGCGCGGCGTGCTGGCGGTCCGAGTGGGCGATGTTGGTGTCGAGCACCGGGATCGCCAGCAGCATCTCGTGCAGTGTCGCCTGCACCGAGGTGACCGCCTCGATCACCCGGGGTGAGTTCGCGAGCGAGGCGACGGTCAGGTGAAACCGTGAGTCGGCCTGCCGGTGCGCCGCCGGCTTGCGGGCCGCCTGCACGTCGGCGAGCGCGCGCTCGAGCTGCTCGCGCCGTACGCCGGTCGGCCGGCTGCGGGCGGCCAGCCAGGCCGCCCCGGGCTCGACCACGCTGCGGAACTCGAGGGCGTCCAGCCAGTCGCGCCGGCGCTCGGGCGCGACGCGCGCGGCGGCCCGGGCGGACGGGGTACGCGGCTTGAGCGTGACGACCGTGCCGCCGCCGCGACCGCGCCTGGTCTCGACCAGTCCCGCCTCGCGCAGCGCCGCCATGGCTTCGCGCAGGGTGGCGCGGGAGACGTGCAGGATCGCGGCGAGCTCGCGCTCGGGCGGCAGCGTCGTGCCGAGCGGGTAGACGCCGAGCCGGATCGCCGTGGCCAGCTGCTCGACACACGCCTCGAAGGCGTGGTGCCCGCGCACCGGGCGCAGCACCGCCTCCGGCAGGTGCTGGGGCGAAGCGGTCACGGGGGACATCCTCGGGAGTCGATGGCAGGTCGCGCAATGGTCTGAGTTCATACCATTTTGTCGGGCATGTATTTACACCCGAATCCGGCCGGGTCTAGCGTCCGGTTCACATTCGCACGATCGCCCCCGGAAGGTGTGTCGCATGCCCGAAGCGCACGAGCCGATCCCGGCTCATCACGTCTCAGAGCTCAGCGAGGACGAGAAGCACCTGGCGAGGCTCGGGTACCGCCAGGAGCTGAACCGGAGCTGGTCCGGGTTCTCGAACTTCGCGATCTCGTTCTCGATCATCTCCATCCTGGCCGGCTGCTTCACGACGTTCGGCCAGGGCTGGAGCAACGGCGGCCCGATCGCGATCTCGTGGGGCTGGCCGATCATCTCGCTGTTCATCCTGATCATCGGATTCACGATGTCCGAGCTCGTCTCGGCGTACCCGACCTCGGGCGGCATCTACTGGTGGGCGTCCAAGCTGGGCGGGCCGGCGGCCGGGTTCTTCACCGGGTGGCTGAACCTGATCGGCCTGGTCGCGGTCACGGCGTCGGTGGCGTACGGCGCCGCGACCTTCCTCGACATCACGCTGAGCACGATCAGCGACAGCTGGGCGAGCGGGTACAGCCTCAAGCGGGTGTTCGTGCTGTTCGTGCTCATCATGGTGATGGCCGTGCTGCTGAACGCGTTCGGCGCGCACCTGCTCGCGATGATCAACAACATCTCCGTGTGGTGGCACGTGGCCGGCGCCGCCGCGGTGATCCTCATCCTGATCCTGATCCCGGAGCAGCACTCCAGCTCGTCGTTCGTGTGGACCGAGCGCATCAACAACTCGGGGTTCGCCGACGGTTCCACCAGCGGGATGACGTTCTGGTTCCTCGTGCTCCCGCTGGGCTTCCTGCTGACGCAGTACACCATCACCGGGTTCGACGCCTCGGCACACCTCTCGGAGGAGACGAACGAGGCCAGCACCGGGGCCGCCAAGGGCATCTGGCGCTCGATCTTCTACTCCGCGGTCGGCGGCTGGATCCTGCTGCTCGCGTTCCTCTACGCGGTGCAGGACCCCGACGGGGTCACGGCGGGGATCAACTCCGGCCTCAACGGAGCGGACGTCATCTTCGGCCAGGCGCTGCCGGAGCGGTGGCACATCACGATCCTCGTCATCTCCACGGCCGGTCAGCTCTTCTGCGCGACCGCCTGCCTGACGAGCGCGTCCCGCATGACGTTCGCGTTCAGCCGGGACGGCGCGATCCCCGGGTCGGGGATGTGGTCGAAGGTCGCGGGCAACAAGGTCCCGATCAACGCCGTCGTGGCCGTGGCCGTGGTCGGCGTGCTGATCACGCTCCCGGCGCTGATCGAGGTCAACATCGGTACTCCGGACGCCCCGATCATCGTGCCGACCGCGTTCTACGCCGTCGTCTCGGTGGCCGTGATCGGGCTCTACCTGGCGTTCGCGATCCCGATCTTCCTGCGCTGGAAGATGGGCGACGCGTTCCAGCCGGGCGCGTGGACCAACGGCGCGAAGTACAAGTGGATGAACCTGGTCGCGGTCGCCGAGATCCTGATCATCTCGATCTACTTCATCCTCCCGTTCACCCCGCTCGCGGTCCCGTGGAACGAGAACTTCTCGTGGAAGTTCGTCAACTACGCGCCGATCCTGACCGTCGGCTCGCTGATCGTGCTGACGATCTGGTGGCAGGCGTCCGCGAAGCGGTGGTTCACCGGACCCAAGCACACGATCGACCAGGCGGTCATCGACGCGTTCGAGGAGTGACCGCTGACCGAGCCCGCACTGGGCCGCCTCGCCTGCCTGGCGGGGCGGTCCTGGCGCGTCTCCGAGCTGCCCGGCGGGCTGACGAACCGCAACCTGCACGTCGTGACGGACGACGGTGAGCTCGACCTCGTCGTGCGCTGGTCCCAGGGCGACGCGGCGCTGCTCGGCATCGACCGGGACGCCGAGGCCGCCAACACCGCGGCCGCCGCGGAGGCGGGCGTGGGCGCCGAGGTCGTCGAGTACCGGCCCGACCTCTCGATGCTGGCGATCACGTTCCTGCCGGGGGAGGCGCTGGTCGACGCGTCGTTCGCCGACCCGGGCGTGCTCGTCCGTGCGGCCGACGCCTGCCGGCGCCTGCACGCCGGTCCGCGGTTCACCGGCGACTTCGACATGTTCCG
Organism: Nocardioides aquiterrae; assembly: GCF_039526625.1. Taxonomy (NCBI): domain Bacteria; kingdom Bacillati; phylum Actinomycetota; class Actinomycetes; order Propionibacteriales; family Nocardioidaceae; genus Nocardioides; species Nocardioides aquiterrae. The sequence continues at coordinate 20,090 of NZ_BAAAJE010000025.1, read as the reverse complement.
CCGCCAGGCGGTGTACCTGCGCACGGTCCGGGAGAACGGCTACTGGCTGCCGGCGGGGTACGACGACCACGCCGCTGCGTGGGAGGGGGTGCGCCGGGCGCTCGCGGCCGCACCGCGGGCCACGGTCCCGTGCAACAACGACCTGCTGGCGGCGAACTTCATCGACGACGGCCGGCGCGCCTGGCTGATCGACTACGAGTACTCCGGCAACAACGACCCGTGCTTCGAGCTCGGGAACACCGCGACGGAGTGCAACCTCGCGCCGGAGCAGGTCGATGCGTACGTCGAGTGCTACTTCGGCGCGCCCACGTGCGCCGACCTCGCCCGGGTGCGCCTGCAGATGCTGTGCAGCGAGTACGGCTGGTCGCTGTGGGGCTTCATCCAGGCCGCGGCCAGCCCGATCGAGTACGACTTCCGCGGCTGGGGGATGGAGCGCTACGAGAAGGCCGTGGCCACCTTCCGCGGCCCGCTGCTCACCCGTCTGCTCGAGGATGTCGCCCGTGCCTGAGCTCCCGTCCCGCGCACAGGTCGTGGTCGTCGGCGGTGGCGTCATCGGGACGTCGGTCGCCTACCACCTCGCGAAGCTCGGCTGGACCGACGTGCTGCTGCTGGAGCAGGGCACGCTCTCGTGCGGCACCACGTGGCACGCGGCGGGGCTGGTCGGACCGCTGCGCGCGTCCGAGAGCGGCACCCGGCTGGTGCAGTACTCCGCCGAGCTCTACGCCTCGCTCGAGGCCGAGACCGGGCTGGCGACGGGCTACCAGCACGTCGGGGGCGTGATCGTCGCGCGCACCGAGGACCGGATGGTGCAGCTGCGGCGTACCGCCGCCAACGCCGTCGCCTACGACATGCCCTGCGAGCTGGTGTCGCCCGGGCGGGCGCAGGAGCTGTGGCCGGCGATGCGGGTCGACGACCTGCTCGGCGCGATCTGGCTGCCGGGCGACGGCAAGGTCAACCCGGCCGACCTGACCCAGTCGCTGGCGCGCGGCGCCCGGCTCGCCGGTGCGCGGATCGCGGAGCGGGTTCGCGTCACGGGGTTCTCGACCGCCGACGACCGCGTCAACGGCGTCCGCACCGATCATGGGGATGTCGAGTGCGAGGTCGTCGTGAACTGCGCAGGTCAGTGGGCGAAGGCGCTCGGCGACCTGGTCGGCGTGACCGTGCCGCTGCACTCCGCCGAGCACTTCTACGTCGTGACCGACGCGGTCCCGGGCGTGCACCCGGACCTGCCGATCCTGCGCGACCCGGACGGCTGGACGTACTTCAAGGAGGAGACCGGCGGCCTGGTGGTCGGCGGCTTCGAGCCGGAGGCGAAGCCGTGGCGGGCGCCGGACGATCTTCCGTACCCGTTCGAGTTCCAGCTGCTCGAGGAGGACTGGGACCACTTCTCGGTGCTCATGGACCAGGCCCTGCTGCGGATCCCGGCCCTCGAGGACACCGGGGTCCGGAAGTTCTACAACGGGCCGGAGTCGTTCACCCCGGACAACCAGTTCCTGCTGGGGGAGGCCCCGACACTGCGCGGCTTCTTCGTCGGTGCCGGGTTCAACTCGGTGGGGATCGCCTCCGCCGGCGGCGCCGGCCGGGCGCTGGCCGAGTGGATCGTGGCGGGGGAGCCGCAGGACGACCTGGTCGCGGTCGACGTACGCCGGTTCGCGCCGTTCCACGGCGACAACGGCTGGCTGCGGTCGCGGGTGTCGGAGGTGCTCGGCCTGCACTACGCGGTCCCGTGGCCGAACCGGGAGCTGGAGTCCGGCCGGCCGCAGCGGACCTCGCCCCTCCACGACCGGCTCGCCTCGCGGGGCGCGCTCTTCGGCACCCGCATGGGCTGGGAGCGGCCCAACGTCTTCGGGCCGGCGCTGGAGTACTCGTGGGACAAGCCGTCCTGGCTGCCGTGGTCCGCGGCGGAGCAGGTCGCCTGCCGCACCGACGTGGCGGTCTTCGACCAGACGTCGTTCTCCAAGTACGTCGTCGCCGGCCCGACCGCCCTCGAGCGGTTGCAGTGGGTCTGCGCGGCCGACGTCGACGTCGAGGTCGGCCGGTGCGTGTACACGCCGTTCCTCAACGAGCGCGGCACCTACGAGGCGGACCTGACCGTCACGCGGACCGGCGGCGACTCGTTCCTGCTGGTGTCGAGCTCGGCCACGACGATCCGGGACCTCGACTGGCTGGCCCGGCACGACGTGCCCGCGCGCGACGTGACGGAGGAGCACGCCGTCCTCGGGGTGATGGGGCCGCGGTCCCGCTCGGTGCTCGCGGGGCTGTCCGGCGACGACTGGTCGGAGGAGGGGTTCCCGTTCGCGACCTCCCGGCTCGTCCGCGTGGCCGGGGTCGACCTGCGCGCGACCCGGATGACGTACGTCGGCGAGCTGGGCTGGGAGCTGCTCGTCCCGGTCGGGGACGCCGGGACCGTGTACGACGCGCTCGGCGGCACCGACGCCGGCTACTACGCGATCGAGTCGCTGCGGCTGGAGAAGGGCTACCGCGCGTTCGGCCGCGAGCTCACGCCGGACGCGGGACCGGTGGAGGCGGGGCTGGTCTTCGCGACCGCGCTGAGCGGCACCAAGGTCTTCCTCGGCCGGGCCGCGCTGGAGGCGCACCGGGCTGGGCTGGCCGGCGGCGGGCCCCGGCGTCGGCTGGTGTCGTTCGTGGTCGAGTCGACCGAGCCGATGCTCTGGGGCGGCGAGCTGGTGCTGCGCGACGGCGCGCCCGTGGGCCAGGTGACCAGCGCAGCCTGGGGCGCCACCGTGGGCTCGTGCGTGGGCCTCGCGTACCTGCGCCACGACGGCCCGGTCACCGGCGAGTGGCTGGCGCCCGGTGGCTTCGAGGTGGACGTGGCGGGGGAGCGGTACGCCGTGCGGTGCTCGGTGCGGGCGCCGCTGGGCTGACCCGGGGTGCCGCCTGCTCCGGTCCGGGCGGCGTAGGCTCGCCCGCCGAGGACGACGGGAGCACGACATGGTGGCGAGCCGATCTGCTCGCGAGCGGAAGGCGGCTGCGGAGGCCGGTCCGTTGGCGACGGTGAAGATCGACCTGGACGACGAGAAGCAGTTCGTCTACAAGGTCGGCTGCACCACCTGCGTGGCCAGGGGAGACCGCCCGTGGTCGACCTACCGGGCCGGTGCCGACAACGGCTACCTGGCCGCGATGGACCGGTGGACCTTCCACCTGGTCGAGAAGCATCCCGGGACCGAGGCGCCGTGCCTGGCGTACCTGTCGGCGGCCCAGCAACGCCTGCACGACCGTCGCGAGCAACGCTCCTGACTGCGGGGGAGGCACGCCGCCGTCGATCGTCACGTCGCCGACGGAGGGCGGCGGAACCGCCTCACCGTCCGATGTGGTACCGGTCGCCGTACACGTGCCAGGTGAGCGGCGGTCGCAGGCCGAGGTTGCGCTCGCGGAGGAACCGACGCTGCTCGGTGTCGATCCGCGACGTGTCCGAGTGTGCCTCCTCCTGCCGCATCACGCGCTTGCGGGCGTCGAGGAACGCGTTCAGGTAGCGCACCTCCGCCCCGCCCTGAGCCGGCGTCCGGGCCGCGCGCATCGCCGCGGCCCGGATCCCGCCGAAGCTCGAGGCGTCGCGGCCCGGCCCGTGCATGACGATCGCGTCGTAGTAGACGAACTGGCCCAGCGTGCGCAGCCCGTCCTGGGCGGCGCGCCGGACGGCGGGGTCGAAGTACACCCGGTCGCGCTCGGCGTCCTGCGCCCGGCGGAACCCCGCGTCGTGCGCGGCGCGGTGCCAGGCGCGGACGAACGGCCGGCCCAGCCCGCGGTGGGAGTCGGTGCCGTTGACCCGGCGCAGCGCCGGGAGGAAGCGGGCGAGCGGGTTGTCCGGCTGCGAGCGCGTGTAGCGCCGTACGACGGCCAGCATGTCGCCGGTGCCCGAGCAGAACCCGATGATCCCGCCCGTGTAGCCCCGGCCGTCGCCGATGTCCTCGAGGTAGGTGTACTGCCGCCGCCAGTGCAGCGTGGAGTTCTCCGCGCTGGAGACCAGCTCCATGGCGATCTCCTTGCGGTCCGGGCGGTCGAGCCCGGGGCGGGCGGCCGCGGCCGGGGAGGTCAGCAGCAGCGGCAGGAGGAGCCCGAGAAGAAGTGCACGCACGCTCCGAGGCTAGCTACCCCGCGAGCATCCGCCCAGCGGCCGCCGAGTCCCGGTCCACGGGGCCGGTGAAGCCCCCGCCACGCGGGAACGAGCCGTGCCGCCGAACGAAGTCGCCGTGCGGCCCGGTGCCCTCGACGCCGGCCCGGATGCGCGAGCGGACCCACGTCGGCTCGACGCCGTCGGCGTCGGCCAGGCACGAGACCGGGATGGCGAACCGCACCGTCGTACGGCCCAGCCGGCCACGACGATCGGACCGAGTGGTCACGTGTGACCTGCGAGTGGTCTAGACCGGTGGTTGACGATGCCGCGCTGGAGGCAACACCAGGGGCGTACGGGGACTTTGACCGGCCGGCACGGCCATCATCAGGGAGTACACCACAATGCTGAAGTCTCGGATCCATCACGGGCTGGCGCTGGCCTCGGCAGCGACCCTCCTCTCGCTCTCCTGCGGCGCCCTGGCCGGTGCCGCGTCCGCCACGTCGGACCACACCGACCACGGCAAGCACGTCGGTCAGACGCAGGACCAGACCAAGGGCCCGAAGGGCGGTCACCACGACCACGGGCACCAGGGCGGCGGCCACCAGGGCGGCGGGCACCAGAACTACGGGCACCAGAGCGGCGGGCACCAGAGCGGCGGGCACGCCGACGGGCACCAGGGCCAGGGCCACGGCTACGGCCACGACCACGCGCCGGGCCAGCAGGGTCAGGGCCACGGCCAGGGCCACGGCCAGGGCCAGGGCCACGGCCAGGGCCACGGGTACGGACAGGGGAACGGGCACGGTCAGGGGAACGGGCACGGTCAGGGACACGGCCCGGACCACGCCACCGGCCAGGGCAACGGTCACGGGTCCGGCCACAACCCGCCCGGCAACAACGGCACCGTGAAGATCTTCGGCCCCGGGGACGCCGCCGGCACGCCGAGCAACAACCCGCACCCGGGCTGCACGTTCGGCGTCGAGTGGTTCGGCTTCGACGAGGGCCAGGACGTCGTCTCCACGGTCTCCTTCGCCGCCCAGGCGCCGACGTCCGACGTCACCATCGGCGGCGTCTCGCCGAGCCAGGTCTTCGTCGGCGGGGACTCCGCCGGCGGGGGTACCGACCTCGACGGCCGCCAGTCCTACACGCTGACGTTCAGCGGCGGGGCCCCGCACCCGAAGCAGGGCTACCACGTGAAGCTCACGGTGGCGACGCCGTACTCACTGGGCAACGACACCAAGACCAAGGTCTTCTGGGTCGAGCCGTGCGCGGCCGAGACCCCCTCGGAGGCGCCCACCGAGACGGCTACCCAGAGCGGGGGAGCCGTGAGCTCGGACGACACGACCGACCAGGGCGTGGAGGCCGAGACCGCCATCGCCCCGGACACGGCCGGCAGCGCCGAGGCCGACAGCGCCGAGGCCGACACCGCGGCGGCCGGTGCGGCCGTGCCGACGTCGGTGGACGCCGGCGAGGACAGCTCCGTCCTGCCCGACTGGGCGCGGTCCCCGTGGCCGCTGGTGGCCGTGGCGGGTGGCCTCACCCTGGCCGGCGCCGCCGTCGCCCGTCGCAAGAGCCGTGCCTGACCTTCGTGCCGTAGGCGTCGCGGCGGCCGGGCTGTGCCTGGCCGCCGCGGGCGCCTTCGCCTGGTGGGCGCAACCGGGGGGAGCGGTCTCCGCCGACCCCGGCTCGGAGCCGCAGCGCTCGCCGCTCACGGGGACGACGGCGAAGCCGGAGCTCGCGCACCGCGAGCCCGGGGCGCCGGAGCGACTCCGCATCCCGGCGCTGGACGTCGACGCGCGGGTGCTGCCCGTGCACGCGCCCGGCCGCACGCTGGTCCCGCCCAGCGACCCCACGAAGCTCGGCTGGTGGGCCGACGGCGCCGAGCCCGGCGCCGACCGAGGGAGCGCGCTGGTGGCCGGCCACACCGTCCACACCGGTGGCGGGGCGCTCGACGACCTCGAGCACGTCGACCGCGGCGACGCGATCGTCGTGCGGACCGACCACGGGACGATCCGGTACGTCGTCCAGAGCGTGCACGTCTACCGCAAGGGCAGGATCGCCGAGGACGCGGAGAAGCTGTTCAGCCAGGACGTCCCGGGACGCCTGGTGGTGCTGACCTGCGAGGACTGGGACGGCGAGCGCTACCTCAGCAACGTGGTCGTCACCGCGACCCCGCGCGGCTGAGCCGCGCCACCAGGAGGCCGGCGCACACGGCGCCGAGCGTGCCCAGCACCTCGTCCCCGAGCGTGTCCTCGTAGGCGGTGTCGAGCTCGGTGCCGTGCCGGATGAACGTCCACCACTCCCCGACCTCCCACCCGATCGCGAGGATCGCGCCGAGCCCGCCGGCCACCAGCACGACGGCCCACGGCGGCCGGACGGCCCCGCAGAGCAGCAGGCCCAACCCGGAGAGCAGCAGGAACCAGTTGACGAAGTGGTTGGCGTCGTCCCACCAGCCGACCGCGTCGTACAGGTCCAGGCTGTTGCCGGTCACGTCCACCAGGAACGGGAGCATCACCAGCGTGAACGCGCCGTACGGCGGCCCCTGGGACTCGGGCCGCCGCCGGTTCACCAGCCACCAGATCGCGGGCGCCACCAGCATCAGCAGGGGGTAGGCGAGCAGCCGGGCGCCGAACGCCTTGTCGGCGAACCGCTCGATCCCCGGCCACCACTCGGCGACCGCGAGCTGTCCGACGGTCAGGACCAGGACCAGGACCGGCACCCAGGCGGGAAGTCTCTTCACGCGAGGATGGTGGCAGGAATAGTGGCGCCGCCCGGGTCGTTTGACTAGGTGATTCCACATTCAACAACTTCCGAGGACAGTGAGCGGACATGCAGATCGGCATCTTCACCGTCGGCGACGTGACGGCGGACCCGACCACCGGCCGGACCCCCACCGAGCACGAGCGCATCAAGGCGACGGTCCAGATCGCGAAGAAGGCCGAGGAGATCGGGCTCGACGTGTTCGCGACCGGCGAGCACCACAACCCGCCGTTCATCGCCTCGAACCCGACGGCGACGCTGGCCTACATCGGCGCGCAGACCGAGAACATCATCCTGTCGACCGCGACGACGCTGATCACGACCACCGACCCGGTGCTGATCGCGGAGGACTATGCCAAGATCCAGCACCTCACCGACGGGCGGGTCGACCTGATGATGGGGCGCGGCAACACCGGCCCCGTCTACCCGTGGTTCGGCAAGGACATCCGCCAGGGGATCAACCTGGCGATCGAGAACTACGCGCTGCTGCGCCGGCTCTGGACCGAGGACGTCGTGAACTGGGAGGGCCGGTTCCGCACGCCGCTCCAGGGCTACACCTCCACGCCGCGGCCGCTGGACGGCGTCGCGCCGTTCGTGTGGCACGGCTCGATCCGCAGCCCCGAGATCGCCGAGCAGGCCGCCTACTACGGCGACGGCTTCTTCCACAACCACATCTTCTGGCCGGCCGGGCACACTCAGCAGATGGTCGATCTGTACCGCCGGCGGTTCGAGCACTACGGCCACGGACCGGCGGACACCGCGATCGTCGGCCTGGGCGGGCAGTTCTTCATGCGGGAGAACAGCCAGGACGCGGTGAACGAGTTCCGTCCCTACTTCGACAACGCACCCGTCTACGGCCACGGCCCCTCGCTGGAGGACTTCACCGAGGCGACGCCGCTGACCGTCGGCTCCCCGCAGCAGGTGCTCGAGCGGACGCTGTCGTTCCGCGACTACGTCGGCCACTACCAGCGCCAGCTGTTCCTCGTCGACCACGCCGGGCTCCCGCTCAAGACCGTCCTGGAGCAGCTCGACCTGCTGGGCGAGATCCTGCCGGAGATGCGGAAGGGCTTCGCCGAGGGCCGGCCCGCCCACATCCCCGAGGCGCCCACGCACGCCTCGCTGGTCGCGGCGGCCGGCGGCGCCAAGGACTCGACGGTGTACGCCGAGGCCGACAGCGCCACCGGGCACCGGGCCGAGGACGAGCTCGAGGTGCGGGCATGACGTCGCTCGTCGTCGTCTCGGCCGGGCTGTCCAACCCGTCGTCGACCCGGCTGCTCGCGGAGCGGCTGAGCGCCGCGACGGTGGAGGCGCTCGAGGACGTCGAGGTCACCCACGTCGAGCTGCGCGACCTGGCGCACCAGCTGACCGACCAGCTCCTGACCGGGTTCCCGGCGCCGGAGCTGGCGGCGGCGCAGGAGGCGGTCCGCTCGGCCGACGGCCTGGTGGTCGTCACGCCGGTCTTCTCCGCGTCCTACTCGGGGCTGTTCAAGACGTTCTTCGACGTCCTGGAGACCGGTGCCCTGGACGGCACGCCCGTGCTGATCGCCGCCACCGCCGGCACCGCCCGGCACTCCCTGGTGCTGGAGCACGCGCTGCGCCCGCTGTTCGCCTACCTGCACGCGGTCGTCGTCCCCACCGGCGTCTTCGCCGCCACCGACGACTTCGCGGGCACGGACCTCGACCTACGGGTGACCCGTGCGGCCGGCGAGCTGGCCGCCCTGATGGGCAAGGTCAGCCGCGTCGACAGCGCCGTCACGCACCGCCGGACCGTCGAGGACGAGCTCGCCGAGCCCACGCCGTTCGAGGAGCTGATGAGGCGCGCCTCGCAGCGCTGACCGCGCCGACCGGGCCGGCCCGGCCGGCCCGGTCAGAGGCCGTAGACCCGCTCGGCGTTCTCGACGCCGATCAGGTCCACCGCCCGCACCGCGTCGTCCAGCGACCACTCGCCGCGCCGGACCCACGCCCCGAGCACCAGCCCCATCGCCCGCCGCCACAGCAGCGAGCCGAGGTAGTGCAGCTCGGGCGGGCCGAACGCGTCGGAGGAGTAGAGCTGCTTGGCGAACGGCGCGACCTCCATCGCCTCGCCGACCAGCTCGACGGAGCGGCTGCCGAGGTAGTTGATCGCCAGTCCGACGTCGAAGCTGACGTGGTCGAAGGCCTGGGCCAGGTAGCCGGCCTGCCGGTGGAACGGGTAGCAGTGCAGCAGCAGGACCGGGACCGGTTCGATGATCCGCAGCAGGGGGAGCAGGAGCATCGGGTCGGCCCGGTGCAGGTCGAGGTCGCGGTCGCCGAAGCCGACGTGCACCTGCACCGGCAGCCCGGCCGCGGCGGCCTCGTGGACCGCGAACGCCGACAGCGCGGCGCTGTCCACGCGGGGCGCACCCGGCCGCGCGAGCATCTCCTCGGCCGCGGCGGCGACCGTCCGGTCGTCGGGTCGCGTCCAGTCCACGTCGAAGCCGCAGCGGTAGGCCGCGATCGTCTTGGTGCCGACGATGTGCGGCCGCGCCTCGGCCAGCCGGGCGCGGAACGCGTCGGGCAGGTCGGCCGGGGACGTCCCGGCGGCGAGGAGGCTCTCGATCTGGAGCTCCAGGCGGAGGATCTCCGAGGAGGGGACGCCGCCGCTGAGCTCGGTGAGGCGCTCCGGCGGCGTGATCAGCGTGCCCTGGAACCCGGTGTCGACGACCCAGCGGGCCACCCCGGCCGGACGCAGGAAGCGCTCCGCGAGGTCGGCGGGCTCGAGCGCCGCACGGGCCGCCCAGTAGTCGTCGCCGGACACGTGGGGCGCCAGGCCGAGGACCGGGGCGCACCAGCGTCGGATCGCGACGCCCAGGGGGCCGTCGAACATCGTCATCCACCCGGGCACCGGGTCGGTGGAGCCTTCGTTGATCGACGCCTCGAACGCGGCCCGGTCGATCGGCTCGTCGAACACGCCGTGCACGTGGTGGTCGACGAGCTGGACCGACCTGAGGTGGTCGGCCAGCGTGGTCGGGACCTCGTCGGTCAGCCCGGCGAAGGGGTCGATGGTGTGGTCACCAGCCGGCATAGGGTGCGACGTCCTCCTCTTTCACGAGCCCGGCGACCGCGTCGTCGATCGCCGTGGCGATGATCTCCGCCGCTCGAGCGGCCTCGTCCTCGGTGAGGACGAGCGGGGGAGTGATCTCGAGGACGTTGCCGCCCACGTAGTAGACGACCGCGCCCAGCTGCCAGGCCCGGTAGACGACCTGGGCCGCGAGCCGCGGGTCGGGCGTGACGCCGTCCTCGCCGACCAGCTCGAGGCCGATCGCGAGCCCACGCCCGCGCACGTCGCCGATCCGGTCGGCCCCGCGGCCGTCGGCCGCCCGGAGCGCCGCCTGCAGGACGGCGCCCGTCCGCGCGGCCCGGGCGGGCAGCTCCTCCTCGACGATGGTGCGCAGCACCGCCCGGCCCACGGCGGTGCAGATCGGGTTGCCGGCCGTGGTCAGCAGGGCCGAGGCCGGCGGCTCGTCGAGGAGTGCGGCGGGGCCGACCGCGGCCGACAGCGGCAGGCCGCCGCCGATGACCTTCCCGAACGTCACGACGTCGGGGACGACGCCGTCGTGCTCGAAGGCGTGCAGCGTGCCCGGTCGGCCGAGACCCATCTTGACCTCGTCGCACACCATCGGCACGCCGTGGCGTCGGCACAGGTCCTGCAGCCGGGCGAGGAAGCCGTCGGGCGGCACCACGAGCCCACCGTCGGACAGGATCGGCTCGACGATCAGGCAGGCGATCGTGCCGCCGGCCAGGTGCCGCTCGGCCTCGTCCAGGCAGTGCCGCACGTCCTCCTCGACCGTGCCCCGCACCGGCCGGAACGGGTTCGGGTACGGGAGGAACGCCGCGTCGGGGTCGGCGGCCTGGCCGGCGTCGACGTGGACGCCCGACACCCCCATCGCGACCCCGACGCCGCCGTGGTAGCTGTGCTCGAAGGCCAGGACGGTGCGCCGGCCGGTCAGGTGCCGGCACGCGCGCAGCACCACGTCGTTGGCGTCGGAGCCGGCGTGGCCGAGGTACACCCGCCGCTCGCCCTCGCCCGGCACGAGGGCGAGCAGGTCCTCGGCCAGGCCGACCGAGTCCGGGTGGACCGCGGAGAGCCCGCCGGCGCCCGGCGGGGCGGCGGCCGCCTTCACCATCGCCTCGACCACCGCCGGATGGCCGTGGCCCAGGCCGGCCGCCGTCCACGTCGCGGAGAGGTCCAGCAGCTCACGACCGCCCGGCTCGACCAGCGTCGAGCCGGTCCCGCTGACGACCTCCAGCGGGAAGAACCGCAGCTTCTCGACGCCCGCCACCGCGCGGGCGTCGCGCTCGTAGAGGGTCGTCACGACGAGCTCGCCGCCTGGTCCCGGTTGCCGTGCCCGTCGACGGTCGGGGAGAGCTCGAGCTCGGTGACCAGGGCGGCTCCCACGCGCCGGGCGATGCCCGACGCGGCGAGCGCGATGAGCAGGCCCAGGGCCACCCAGTACAGCCCCAGCAGCGGAGCGGCCGACCACTCCGCCGCGTCCTTGACGTTGTACCAGAGCACCACCACGATCACGACCGCACCGACCAGCGGGAGCACGATGCCCGCCGCCCGGCCCCGGCCGCCGTGGACCGCCTGGAACTTCTCGTGCCCGATGAACCAGGCGGCGGCGAGCTCGACCATGAGGTAGCAGACCATCAGGCAGACCGACCCGGCGACGGCGAAGAGGAAGTAGGTGTCGATCGCGTCGTTCCCGGTGCCCATGTCCGGCCAGTTCGCCGCGGCGCAGAGGACCACGACGACCAGGGCCACCCCGACGACGAGCCAGGTGGCGCGGCGCGGGCCTCCGGTCTTCAGGTGGATGTGGGCGAGTGCGCTCGGGCCGAAGCCGTCGCGGGCGAAGGCGTAGATCATCCGCCCGGAGGTCGCCGCGGTCGCCATGTGGCAGCCGAACGCCGCGACGGTGGCGGTGAAGATGATGATCAGGCTGAACCACTGACCGATGTAGGAGCTGCCCAGATCTCCGAGGGTGTTGCCGGAGCCCTGGAACGCCGCCAGGCCGGTCTCGTCGGTGCCGAACCCGATGATCTGGGCGAACATCACGACGACGAACAGCACGCCGGTCAGGACGAGGGTGCCGGCGAGCGCCCGCGGGATGTTGCGACGCGGGTTGTCGGTCTCCTCGCCCATCGACGCGCACGCCTCGAAGCCGGCCCAGGACAGGAAGGCCGCGACGACGCCGCTGATCACCGCCGAGCTGTCGACCCCGTCGGACAGGGTGAAGGCGCTGAAGTCGATGCCGGTGGTGTCCGCGCCGCCCTTGCCGAAGATGACCAGGACCAGCACGACCATCGCGATGATGCCGATCCCCTCGATCGCCAGCAGGACCTTGGCCAGCAGCTGGATGTCGCGCCCGGCGAGCAGGAAGGAGATGACCGCGCCCACCAGCACGGGGACCAGCCAGGGGAGCTGGTAGGGGTCGTCGTCGCCGTTCTGGAGCTGGGCGATGAAGGCGTTGGTGAACGCCGAGGTCAGGGCCAGGGTGCCGATCGAGAACCCGACGTAGGCGCCGAGCATCGCGAACCCGGAGAAGAAGCCGGCCCGCGGGCCGACGGTGCCGCCGACCAGCGCGTAGGACGACCCGGCGTGGTTGAGGTGCTGGGTGAGGCGGACGAAGCTGTAGCCGACCAGCGCGACGCCCACCAGGCCGATCACGAAGACGAGCGGCAGGGCCTTGCCGACCGTGCCGATCAGGCCCTGCCCGTTGCCGGACATGGCGAGGGTGGGGCCGACCGTCGCGAGCGACAGGGCGAGGGCGACCCAGAACGGGAGCTGGCGGCGGGGCAGCTCCCGCTCGGCATCGTGCGTCGTGCTCATCGGTACTCCTAGGTGGATACGGGTGGGATCAGCAGCTCCAGGCCAGCCGGAGGCGGGCCGTGGTCTCCTCCAGGGGGAGGTCGCCGAAGGTCCTGATCTCGTGCCGGCGCACGGCGACCAGCCCCTCGACGATCGGAGCACCGAGAAGCTCCGCGGCGGCGGCCGACGCCTCGAGCGCGTCGATGGCCGCCACCTGGTCCGTGGGCAGGGACGGGAGCTCGACGTCGAGACCGCTGGGGTCGTCGGGCACCTCGTCGGGCAGGGCGAGACCGGCTGCCACCCCGCGCTCGGCGCTGCCGAGCATCGCGGTGACCGCCAGGTAGGGGTTGGCGCTGGGGTCGACGACCTTCAGCTCGACGTTCGCCCCGTGGGGGTTGCCGGGCGTCCCGGCGATGAACCGGACCGCGGCCTCGCGGTTCTCCAGGCCCCAGCACGCGGCGGCGCCGGCCCAGTTGCCCGGCCGCAGCCGCGCCGCGGAGAGCGCGGAACCCGCGTACAGGCCGAGCAGCTCCGGCAGCGTCGCGAGGATGCCGGCGATCGCCGATCCGCCCGCGGCGGTCAGGCCGTGCGGGCCGTCGCCCCCGGAGAAGAGCGGGCCGTCGGCGTCGGCCAGCGAGAGGTGGAGGTGCGCGCCGTTGCCGGCCTCGCCGGCGAACGGGACGGGGGAGAAGGAGATTGCGAGGCCGTGGCGGGCCGCGACCCGGCCGAGGACGACCCGGGTCAGGACCACGGCGTCGGCAGCGGCGACCGGCGCGAGCGGCGCCAGCGACACCTCGAGCTGGTCGTGGCCGTACTCGGTGTGCAGCTGCTCCACGGGGAGGCCCACGCGCTCGGCCGTCCGCGCCAGGTCGACCAGGAACGGCGCGAGGTCGAGCGACGTCCGGATGCCGTACGGCGACCAGGGCGCCGTCGTCGCGTGGTTGCCGTCGGGCGCCAGCACCGTGCACTCCAGCTCGACGCCGACGAGCGCGGCCCGCCCCGCGGCGCGCACCCGCTCCTCGGTGCGGCCGAGCAGGGCGCGCGTGCAGAGGTCGACCGGCTCGCCGGCCTGGTCGTGCAGCTCACCGGGCGCCCAGGCCACGCCGTCGTCGATCACGCGCAGCGCGTCCGGGTCGATCCGGATGCGCAGGTCGCCCGCGACGCCCAGCGAGGGCGTGAACGCGATGCCGCTGTCGACGCAGAAGACGCTCCAGGACGGCGAGGCGCCCATGCCGGCGCGCACGAACGCCGGGAGCCGGCGGGTCGGGACGTACTTGCCCCGCGTGACCCCGGCGAGGTCGGTCACCGAGCCACCCACCACCGCGACCCCGTCCTCGCCCAGCCTGGCGGCGAGCCCGTCGAGCTCGCGGTCGGAGGCGTGCGAATGCTGCGTGGTCATGACGGTCCTCTCACGAGATGGTCGGGCGGTGGCGCGAAGAGAGTCTGGCCGGTCGGTGTGTCATGAATGTTTCACAATCTTTAAGGTCCGTCGAGAGTGATTGATAAATTACAGACCGGCGGCCAGGATGGTCCGCATGTGTCGTCTCCTGGGACTGGTCAGCGCCGCGCCTCGCAGCATCACCGAGGCGGTGGGACCCGGCACCGTCCGTGAGTTCCTGTCGCTGACCCAGCTGCACGGTGACGGCTGGGGCACCGCGCACGTCGACGCGGTCGGCGGGGTTCCCGACGTCCGGGTCTCGGCCGGCAGCGCGAGCAGGGACGCCGCCTTCGACCCGGAGGTGCAACGTCGGGCGCTGGGGTCGGTCGTGCACCTGCGCTGGGCGTCCGCCGGGCTCGCCGTGCAGCCGGAGAACTCCCACCCCTTCCTGCGGGACGGGGTCGCCTTCGCCCACAACGGCTCGCTGCGGCCGTTCGAGGATCTCGACGACCTGCTCTCCGACGAGGAACGCGCCGGGCTGCACGGCACGACCGACAGCGAGCGCTACTTCGCGGTGGTGCGGCGGCACCTCCGCCAGGGCGCGGACCTCCCGGCGGCGACGCTTGCCGGGGTCCGTGAGCTGCGCGCGATCTACCCGCACGCCAGCCTGAACGCATTGCTCCTCGACGGCACGCACCTGGTCGCCGTGCATGCGTCGGCGTCGAGCACCCTGCCGGCCGAGGACGTCGACGAGATCAGCCGCCTGGACCTGCCGGGGGAGCACCTGGAGGACTACTTCGGGCTTCGCCATGCCCGTCTCGACGACGGCGCCGTCGTCGTGGGCTCGACCGGCTTCGGAGGTCTCGACTGGCAGCCGTTGCTCCCCGAGTCGGTGACGGCCATCCGGCTGGACGACCGGTCGCTGCACACCGAGCCGCTGGAGTCGCCCGCGACCGAAGCGGCAGATGACAGAGTGGCGGTGTGACCGGACCACCGTCGAGCGTCGCCGAGCTGACGGCGGCGAGCCTGCCGTCGCTCAGTCCCGCCGAGCGGCGGGTCGGACGGGCCTTGCTCGCCGACTACCCCAGCGCCGGGCTGGGCAGCGCGGCGCGGCTGGCGGAGCGGGCCAGCGTCAGCGCACCGAGCGTGCTCCGGTTCGCCCAGACCCTCGGGTTCGAAGGCTTCGCCGACCTCCAGTCGGCGCTCCGCGCGGAGCTGTCGGCACGGTCGAACGGGCCGCTCACGCGGCTCGCGGACGCCCCGTCCGCCGGGTCGACGCTCGCCCGGATGGTCGACCAGGGGCGCGCGCAGAACGACGCGGCCCTCTCCTCGATCGCCGGGCTCAGCGAGTCGTCCGTCGACGCGGCGGTGGCACTCGTGGCCGATCCGGCCCGGCGCGTGTTCCTCCACGGTGGACGGTTCTCCCACCTGCTCGCCATCTACTTCGCCGGCCACCTCGAGCAGCTCCGCACCGGCGTCCGGCTGCTCGAGCACCCGTTCGGCCGGGACCTCGGCATCACCGTCGACCTGGGCCGGCGCGACGTCCTGGTGCTCTTCGACTTCCACCGCTACCAGCGCAGCGCCGTCGAGCTGGCGGACCGGGCCCGCAAGGCCGGCACGGCCACGGTGCTGATCACCGACGACATGGCCTGCCCCGCGGCCCCGGAGGCGGCGGTCGTCCTGGTCGCCGCGAGCACCGTCAACTCGACGTACCAGAGCATGGCCGGCGGCTTCCTGCTCACCGAGCTCCTGCTCCCTCCCGTCATGGACGCCATCGGCGAGCCCGCGCGCACCCGGATGGCGCTCTGGGAGCAGCACCGATCCAACGAGCTGGTGCCGTGACCGCCTCCCTCGAGGAGCGGTTGCTGGCGGACGCGCCGCTGCTGCGCGCGTGGGCCGACTTCGTCGCCCGGGGCGGGGTGCCGTTCACGATCCCCGGTCACCAACGGCGGGCCGGCACCCTGGCGCCGCTGCTGGGGAGGCTGCTCGACGCCGACGTCCCGCTCTTCGGTGGCCTCGACGGCGTGAACCTCGACCACGGACGCCTGGCCGACGCCCAGGCCCGGGCGGCGGCTCTCTGGGGCGCCGACTGGTGCCGGTTCTCCGTCGGCGGGTCCACGCACGCCAACCAGTCCGTGCTGCTCGGCGCCACCCGTCCCGGCGACACCGTCCTGGTCGCCCGCAACGCGCACCGCTCGACCCTGCTCGGCCTGGTGCTCTCGGGCGCGCGTCCGCACTGGCTGCCGGTCGCGGTCGACGCAGCCACCGGGCTCCCCGGCGGCGTCACGGAGTCGGACCTCGCGACCGCGCTCGACGCGGAGCCCGGTGCCGCCCTGGTCGTCCTGGTCTCGCCGTCGTACGCCGGGACGGTCACGCCCGGGCTCGGCGCGCTCGTCGAGCTGGCGCACCACCGCGGCGTGCCGGTCGCCGTCGACCAGGCCTGGGGCGCGCACCTCGGCTTCCACCCGGACTACCCCGGGCACGCCCTCCGCGCCGGCGCCGACCTCATGGTCACCAGCGCGCACAAGGGCCTGCCCGCGTTCAGCCAGGCCGCCCTGGTCCTCGCGCGGACCGGCCGGGTCGCACCCGAGCGCCTGGACCGGGGTTTCGAGGCCGGCGACACCACCAGCCCGGCCGGCGCCGTCCTGGCGTCCACGGACGCCGCGCGGGCCCTCCTCGCCCAGCCGGAGGGACGCGAGCTGCTCGACCGCGCGGCCGCGGTCGTGGCGGACGCGCGGGTGCGGCTCCGCGCCGCGGGCTACGCCGTCCCCGGGCCCGGCGACTTCCCGCCGGGGACGTTCGATCCCGCGAAGCTCGTCGTCCAGCGCAGCCGGGCCGACCACGACCTCGCCGCGCTCGGCGCCCGGCTCGCGGCGGACGGGATGCCGCTGGAGATGGCGGACTCCGACACGCTCATCCCGGTGGTCGGCCTCGTCGACCCGGGCCCGGCGGTGGAGCGCCTGGTCTCGGCGCTGGTCGCCGACGCGCCCACCGGCGACGGGGCGCCGGCGGCGCCCGCGACGTTCGCCGCGCCACCGGTGCCCCCGCAGGCGCTCACCCCGCGCGATGCCTTCTTCGGCGTCCACGAGACGGTGCCGACACCGGACGCCGTCGGGCGGGTGTGCGCGGAGGTGATCGCGCCCTACCCGCCCGGCGTCCCGGTGCTGGTGCCCGGCGAGTTGGTCACCGAGGAGGCGCTGGACGTGCTGCGGCGCGCGGCGTCCCGCGGGACCCGGATCGCCTACGCGGCGGACCCGTCGCTGGGCCGCGTCACCGTCGTCGCGTGAGCCCGCTCAGTGCTGGTAGGTGCCGTGCAGGATCGCCCGGCCGGCGGTCTTGAAGGCGAGGTTGAAGGAGACGACCGCCGGGGAGGTGTCGGAGTCGACGCCCAGGGAATCCTCCTGCACCGCGTGCACCACGAAGAAGTAGCGGTGCACCTGGTCGCCCTCCGGCGGCGCGGCTCCCATGAACGCCTTCGAGCCGCCGTCGTTGCGGACCATGAACGCGTTCCCGGGGAGCTCGGCGCCCTCGGCGCCGGCGCCGGCGTCCAGCGAGGTGACGTCGGCCGGGAGGTCGACGAGGACCCAGTGCCAGAAGCCGCTCGGCGTCGGCGCGTCCGGGTCGAAGCAGGTCACGGTGAAGCTCTTGGTGCCCTCGGGCGCTCCCTCCCAGGAGAGCTGCGGCGAGGTGTTGCCCTTCGCGGCGACCTGGTCGTCCTTCAACGGCTGGCCGTCCGTCACGTCGGCGCTGGTGACCGTGAAGGACGGGGCGGCGGGGAGCAGGTCGTACGGGTTCGGGCTGACCGGGCGGTCGAGGCTCATGGCACTCCTATCTCTGGCCTAACTCGGCTGTCGCTTCGTCGTCACCGTAGTCCGGAGGGTGAACCCGCGCCACGGTCGCGCGCACCCGGACCGGGATGATGGCGGCATGGACGACGTCGCGACGTATCCCGCGGGCCTGATCCTGACCGGGCGCCGCGTGCTCGTGGTCGGCGGCGGGCACGTCGCCCAGCGCCGGGTGCCGCAGCTGATCGCGGTCGGTGCGGACGTCCACGTGGTCAGCCCGGAGGTCACGCCGGCGATCGAGGGCATGGTGGGCTCGGGCGAGGTGAGCTGGCACCGCCGCGGCTTCGAGGAGGCCGACGTCGACGGCGCCTGGTACGTCATCGCCGCGACCGACGACCGCGCCGTCAACGAGCGGGTGTCCGTGGCGGCCGAGGAGCGCCGGGTCTTCTGCGTGCGGTCCGACGACGGGACGCGGGCCACCGCGTGGACCCCGGCCGTGGGCCGCCACGCCGGCGTGACCGTCGCCGTCCTGGGCCAGCGGGAGCCGCAGCGGTCGGCGCGGGTGCGCGACGAGATCCTCGAGGGCCTGCGCGAGGGCACGATCGTCGCGCGGCACCAGCGCGACCGCTCGCCGGGCGTGGTGCTGGTCGGCGGCGGACCCGGGGACCCGGAGCTGATGACGATCGCCGGCCGCAAGGCACTGGTGGAGGCCGACGTCGTCGTGGCGGACCGCCTGGCGCCGCGCGAGCTGCTCGGCGAGCTGCCGCCGGACGTGGAGCTGATCGACGTCGCGAAGCTGCCCCGTGGGCGATCGGCGCAGCAGGAGGAGATCAACCGGATCATCGTGGCGCGTGCCCTCGAGGGCAAGCGGGTGGTGCGGTTCAAGGGCGGCGACAACTTCGTGTTCGGCCGCGGGTACGAGGAGGTGCTGGCGTGCCGGGAGGCCGGTGTCCCGGTGACCGTCGTGCCGGGGCTGACCAGCCCGGTCGCCGTACCGGCGGTCGCGGGCATCCCGGTGACGCACCGGGGCGTCGCGCACGAGTTCACGGTGGTCTCCGGCCACCTCCCGCCGGGGCACCCGGAGTCGCAGGTGAACTGGGCGGCGCTCGGGTCGCTCTCGGGCACGGTGGTGCTGATGATGGCGGTCGAGAACGCCCCGGCGATCGCCGCGGCCCTGGTCGCCGGCGGCCGCCCGCCGCAGACGCCGGTCGCGGTGGTCTGCGACGGCACCATGCCGGGGGAGCGGACCGTGCTCGCCACCCTCGAGACGCTCGCCTCGCGGCTGGCCGAGGAGGCCGTGCGGCCGCCCGCGATCATCGTGGTCGGCGAGGTGGTCCGGGTGGCCCATCCCGCACACTTCTCCTGATGGCCACGTTCGTCGAGATCACCGACCCCGCCGACCCCCGGCTCGCCGACTACCGCGACCTGCGCGACGTCGAGCTGCGCAAGCACCTCGAGGCCACCCACGGCCTGTTCCTGGCCGAGGGGGAGAAGGTGGTCCGCCGCGCGGTGGCGGCCGGCTTCACACCGCGGTCCTTCCTCATGGCCCCGCGCTGGCTGGACGGCCTCGCCGCGGAGCTCGGCGCCACGGACGCGCCCTGCTACGTGGTGTCCGAGGCGCTGGCCGAGGAGGTCACCGGCTTCCACGTCCACCGCGGCGCGCTCGCCTCTCTCGAGCGGCGGCCGCTGCCGCCGGTCTCGTCGGTGCTGGACGGTGCCCGGTCGGTCCTCGTCCTCGAGGACATCGTCGACCACACCAACGTGGGGGCGATCTTCCGCTCGGGCGCCGCCCTGGGGTTCGACGCCGTCCTGCTCGCGCCCCGCTGCGCGGACCCGCTCTACCGGCGCTCGATCAAGGTCGGGATGGGCGCCGTCTTCACGATGCCCTGGACCCGGCTCCCGGACTGGTACGACGCGCTGCCCACGCTCTCCGGGCTCGGCTACACCACGGTGGCGCTCACGCTCGCCCCGGACGCCGTACCGGTCGAGGAGGCGGTGGCCGGCCTGGACCGGGTGGCGCTGGTGCTCGGCTCCGAGGGGCACGGGCTCTCCTCGCGCTGGGAGCAGGCCGCCGACCGCCGCGCGATCATCCCGATGGCCGCCGGCATCGACTCGCTCAACGTCGCCGCCGCCACGGCCGTCGCCTGCTACGTCACCGCCCGCCGCTGATGCCGAGTCGGCGCCAGTGCAGGCCGCTGGGCCGCCGAGTCGGCGCCAGTGCAGGCCGCTGGGCCGCCGAGTCGGCGCCAGTGCAGGCCGGCGGGGTGC
>NZ_BAAAJE010000024.1:0-60715 GCF_039526625.1 Nocardioides aquiterrae | reverse complement strand
CACCGACCCGTCCTCCCCGGCCGAACCTGACCCACACATCAGTCAGGAGATTCGAAGTTTCGGCCGACAACGTCAGGGATTCGCCGACAAGTCCACGCCGTCGCGCCATCCGGACGGCGTCCGGCGCCGAACCACTCCCGTGCGGCGCCGTACCCTCCTCGTGCTGCCCGCGGCCGTGCTGACGGCCGCGGCGGCGTGCGCCCGCGACGACACCCGGGACGACGCCCGCGATGAGAGGAAGCCCGTGAGCACCGAGCGCCACGAGTACGGCGAGGACCCCGCCCAGTACGCCGAGCTGACCCGGCCGGACGGCGAGCCGCAGGGCGTCGCGGTGCTGGTGCACGGCGGGTTCTGGAAGCCGCAGTACGGCATCGAGTACGCGCAGCCGCTGGTGCCCAGCCTCATCGCCCACGGCTGGGCGACCTGGGCGATCGAGTACCGCCGCGGCACCGGCGCCGCGGACACGCTTGCCGACGTGCGCGCCGCGATCGACGCGCTGCCGGTCGAGGCCGGGACGGTCGTCGGCATCGGGCACTCCGCCGGCGGCCACCTCGCGACCTGGGCGGCGGCCGGCGGCGGGTTCACGCACGTGGTCAGCCAGGCCGGCGTGCTCGACCTGCGGGCGGCGTACGAGGAGAACCTCGGCGACGGCGCCGTCGAGCGGTTCCTCGGTCACCCGCCGGGGCCGGCCGACGCGGGCGTCGACCCGATCCGGATGCTGCCCCTCGACGTCCACGTCTGGTGCGTGCACGGCCGCGCCGACGACGTGGTGCCGATCGGCCAGTCGCGGGCGTACGTCGAGGCGGCCGGCGCGGGCGCGACCCTGGTCGAGGTCGCGGGCGACCACTTCACGGTCGTCGACCCCGACTCCGGCGCGTGGGCCCGGACCCTGGAGATCCTCGACCGGCTCTAGAGACGCTCGGCGAGCTTCTCCGCCGCGGTCCGGACCAGGGCCGGGTCGGACACCACGGCCCGCTCCGGCGGCCTGCCGAGGGTCAGCGCGGCGGGCTGGGTCAGCCAGGCCCAGGCGCGCCACGGGTCCATCCGCGCCGCGAGCAGGGGGCCGAGCACGGGCGCGAGCTCGGGACGCAGCTCGCCGTCCGTGCCGAGCTGGAACGCCGGCACGACCGCCCGCTCGTCGACCGGTACGACGAGCAGCCGGTGCTCCGACGCGCCCTTGTGCACCGCGAACCGGGTCGCGTCCACCGACGTGCCGCGCAGCTCGGCCAGCGACTCGTAGGTGTGCCACATGGTGGCGAGCAGCTGGGTGCGCAGCCGCGCCTGCCGGGCGAGCACCACCAGGCCGACGGGTACGGCGTGCTCGGGCTCGTCGCCCACGCTGCGCAGCACCCGCTCCAGCTCCGCGAGCCGCTCGGGGTCGGTCCACACCGCGTGGCCGGCCGCGTCCCGCGTGAAGGTCGGGAGCCCCGCCGCGCCGAGCTGGTCCGCCAGCCCGAGTCCGTCGAGCCACTCCGCGAGCCGGTCGCCGTCGTTCTGCGTCACCGGGGAACTATCTCTCAGGCCGGGAGCCGACCGTCGTCCGGCCCGCGCCGGGCCGGGCTCAGCCCTGCGCGTGCGCGAGCAGCGCGACCTCGTCGGTGATCTGCTGGGTGGTCTGCGCGACGTCGCCGATCGACCGGCGCGCGGTGTCGGCCGCCTCCATCTGGGCGGCCGCGGCCGCCGCGATCGTGGCCTGGGCCCGGGCGACCTCGGCCACGACGACCTCGATCTTCTCGGCGCTGGCGAGGACGTCGCGGGTGCCGGTCTGCACCTCCTTGACGACGCCCTCGATCATCTCGGTGGCCCGCGCCGTCTCGCTGGCGAGCTCCTTGACCTCCCCGGCGACGACCGCGAAGCCGCGCCCGGCCTCGCCGGCCCGGGCCGCCTCGATGGTGGCGTTCAGCGCGAGCAGGTTGGTCTGCTCGGCGATGCCGGTGATCGCGCGCGCGATGTCCGCGATCTGCGCGGCCGAGCCCTCGAGCCGCCGCATCATCGCGTTGGAGTCCGCGACACCGGAGGACGCCGCGTCCGCGGACGTCGCCGCGCCGGCGGCCGTGGTGCCGATCTCGCCGGCGGCGGTGACCACCGAGCTCATCACCGTCTCGGACTCCACGACGGCGACGCGCAGGGTCTCGCCGGCGCGGTTCAGGGCCTCCAGCCGGCGGGTGATGTCGGCCGCCCACTCCTGGCGGGCCACCAGCTCGGCCTCGGCCCGCTCGGCGGTCAGCCGCTGCTCCTCGGCGAGCGCCTCCTGCGCCTCGAGGCGCTGCAGTCGCGTCTCCTCGGCGAGCTGCTGCTCGGCCAGGCGGGCCTGCTCGGCGGTCTCGGTGAACTTCCAGCTGACCGCGAGCGCCACGCACTCGGCGAGCAGCAGGACCGCGTGCAGGAGCGCGAACGGGATGGGGTGCGCCTGGGCCCGCGGGTCGGAGAAGACCATCGTCGCGTCGATCAGGCTCATCCCGATGTGGTGCACCGCGACGATCACGATCGCGAGCAGGAACGGCGTCCACGTCTGGTAGAGCGCGGCGAGCGCGACGGTCACGAAGAAGTGGAGGTGCAGGTCGGTCATCCCGCCCGAGATGTGCACGAGCACGCACGAGCTCAGGATCAGGCCGGCGCTGACCGCCGCCGCCCGGGCCGCCTGGCTCTTGGCCACCTGGCCGATCGCGAGCAGGACGACGATCGCGGCCATCCCGGCGATCGGGACCCAGCCGCAGCCACACCCGTCGGCGCCGGACAGCCCGCCGTCGGGATGCCACCACAGCGCCAGCGAGCCGAGCAACGGCAGGTGGAACAGCAGCACCAGGCTCAGCGCCGTGTGCCGGGTCCGGAACTCCGCCTCCGACAGGGAGGCCCCCCGGGGCAGCCACGTCGATGTCATGCGGGTACCATCGGCGGCGCGCCGCCGCATGTGAGGACCGGTCTAGGCCGCCACCGCCACCGCGCCCGGCGCCTTGTGGCGCTCCCAGAGCGCCGGCCTCGGCACCGCCCGGACCGACCGCGAGAACGTCGGGATGCAGGCGACCAGCGCGCTGAACCCGCCGAGCACGAGGATCGCGGTCTGGCCGCCGACCGTCGAGAGCAGGACGCCCGCGAGCACCGGGGCCAGCGGCATCATCGACCAGGACACGAACTGCGAGGTCGACTGCACCCGCCCGAGCAGCTCCGGCGGCGTCACCGCGATCCGGTAGGACCCGATGCCGGCGTTGCCCGCGGGGTTGAGCAGCATGCCCAGGCCGATCGCGGCCGCGACCACCCAGGGCTGGTTCCAGAACGCCATCGGTACGACGAGCGGCAGGAAGCACCACGCGATCGCGACCGTGAGCCAGCCCGTGGCCAGCCGCTCGATCAGCCAGGGCGCGAGCACCGCGCCGACGATGCCGGCGGACCCGGCGGCGGCCTCGACCAGGCCGATCTGGAACGACCCGAACCCGCCCTCGATCAGCCGCAGGATCGCCACGAAGAACAGCGCGTTCACCGCCAGGTTCGAGAGCCCGCTCCAGATCGTGAGCACCCGGAAGAACGGCCGGGAGACGACGAACCGCACGCCGTCCTTGAGGTCCTGCAGGGGGCGGGGCCGCGGGCCGTCGTACGTCTCGGGCGAGAGGTCGGTGCGGATCCGGCCGAGCTGCACGAACGACACCGCGAAGGTCACCGCGTCGACGGCGAACGGCAGCCACCGCGTGACCGCGTACAGCACGCCGCCGAGCGGGGCGCTGATCAGGGACGCGACGTGCAGGCGGGCCTGGTTCTGGCTGAGCGCGGTCGGCAGGTCCTCGGCCGGGACGACCGTGCGGACCGCCGAGATCTCGGCCGGCGCGAACAGCCCGGCGCCCACGCCGGTCAGCAGCGCGACCGCGAACAGGTGGGGGACGGTGAGCTCGCCGAGGACGCCGGCGACGGCGAGGGAGCCGTACAGCAGCACGCCGCTGCCGCTGGCGACCAGCATGATGCGTCGCCGGTCGTACCGGTCGGCCAGCACGCCCGCGGGGAGCAGGGTGCCGGCGACGCCGAGCAGGTACAGCGCCTCGGACGCCGCCGCGAGCACGGCCGAGCCGGTCATCGCGAACGTGATCAGCGGGAAGACGAACATCGTCATCCGGCTGCCGATCTCCGACACGGTCTGGCCGATCCACAGCGCGGTGAAGTCGTGGTTGCGGGCGAGCGCTCGGCACGACGGCATATGCGCAACATATATTGCGCAATAGTAAGTGCGCAATGGTGCGTGCGGGATTCGCGGTAGGGTGGGCCGGTGACCTACCCCCACCGGAGCCAGGCGGTCCACGACCCCAAGATGCTGCGGGCGATCGCGCACCCGGTGCGCAACCGGATCCTCACCGAGCTGGCCGCCAGCGGCCCGATGCGCGCCGCGGACCTGGCCCGCGAGCTCGACCTGCCGGCCAACCAGATGAGCTTCCACCTGCGGCAGCTCGCGAAGTACGGCCTGGTCGAGGAGGACCCGGACGCCGGCCGCGACAAGCGCGACCGCGTCTGGCGGCCGGTCTCGCCGGACGGGGTCTCGGTCAACCTGACCGAGCTCGAGAAGGAGCCCGGCGGCGCCGCGGCGTCGGCGGTGTTCCGCCAGCACGCCGCGAGCTGGGCCCACCTGGTGGTCGACGCGGCGTACAGCGACGACCGCCGCGACCCGGAGACCTTCCGCACGGTCACCGAGCAGGCCGTGCGGCTCACCCGCGAGGAGGCGGTCGAGCTGGCCGCCGAGCTCGACGCCGTCGTGACCCGGTGGATGGACCGGACCCGCGGCCGCGACCCGGAGCGCCGCACCTACCACTGGCTCTCGGTGCTCCAGCCCTACCCGGGGGACCGCGACTGATGCCCGCCCGGCTCCGCGTCGCCGCGCCGGCCGACGTCGCCGCCGCGTTCGAGAACGGCGACCTGCGGCTGCTCACCAAGCACTTCCTCGCCGTCCTGGAGACGCGCGCGCCCGGCCACTCGGTCGAGGTCCGGGTCCCGCCGTACGCCGCCGTCCAGGTGATCCCCGGCGTCCGCCACACCCGCGGCACGCCCCCGGCCGTGATCGAGATGGACGCCGCCACCTGGGTCGCGCTCGCCACCGGCGAGCTGGCCTGGACCGACGCCGAGGCCGGGGGCCGGGTACGCGCCAGCGGCGAGCGGGCCGATCTCTCGCCGTACCTCCCGCTGACGTAGGTTTCTCCGCATGACGGACGACATCCGCGCACGAGTCCAGGCGGTCCTCCCCGGTCTCCGCCGGGACCTGGAGGACCTGGTCCGGATCGAGTCGGTCAGCGCCGACCCGGCGCGGCACGACGAGGTGCGCCGCAGCGCCGCGGCGGTCGCGGACCTGTTCCGTGCGGAGAGCTTCGACCGGGTCGACATCGTCAGCGTCGAGGGCGGCCTCCCGGCCGTGATCGCGCACAAGGCCGGCCCGGCGGGCGCGCCGACCGTGCTGCTGTACGCCCACCACGACGTGCAGCCCGAGAACGACCACGCGGACTGGGACTCCCCGCCGTTCGAGCCGACCGAGCGCGGCGACCGCCTCTACGGCCGGGGCGCGGCCGACGACAAGGCCGGCATCGCCGCCCACCTCGGCGCGCTGCGGGTCTTCGGCGACGACCTGCCGGTCAGCGTCACGATGTTCATCGAGGGCGAGGAGGAGATCGGCTCCGAGACGCTCTCCGACCTGCTCACGACCTACCAGGAGCGGCTGAAGGCCGACGTCATCGTGATCGCCGACTCCGGCAACTGGGACATCGGCGTGCCGGCCCTGACCACGAGCCTCCGCGGCCTGGTGCGTCTCGACGTGGAGGTCCGCACGCTGACCCACGCCGTGCACTCCGGCATGTGGGGCGGCCTGGTCCCGGACGCCGTGATGACCCTGGCCCGCGTCCTCGCCACGCTGCACGACGACGCCGGCAACGTCGCGATCGAGGGCCTGCACTCCGGCCCGGCCGCCGACGTCGAGTACCCCGAGGAGCGGCTGCGCGCCGAGTCCGGCGCCGCGCCCGGCATCGAGTGGATCGGCACCGGCTCCACCGTCGAGCGGCTCTGGACCAGGCCCGCGCTGAGCATCACCGGCCTGGACGCGCCCAAGGTCGCCGGTGCCAGCAACACCCTCGTCCCGGCCGCCCGCGCGCGCATCTCGATGCGGATCGCCCCCGGCGACACCACCGAGAACGCCCTGGCCTGCCTGGTCCGCCACCTCGAGGCGCACGTCCCGTGGGGCGCGACCCTCACCACCACCGTCGTCGACACCGGTGAGGCGACCCAGATCGACGCCACCGGCCCGGCGTACGACGCCGCGCGCGCGGCGTTCACCGAGGCCTGGGACGGCACCGAGCCGGTCGACATGGGCGTGGGCGGGTCGATCCCGTTCATCGCGGAGTTCCTGGACGCCTTCCCCGAGGCCAGCGTGCTGGTGACCGGCGTCGAGGACCCCGACACCCGCGCGCACGGCGCCAACGAGGGCCTGCACCTGGCCGAGTTCGAGCGGGTCGTGCTGGCCGAGGCGCTGCTGCTGCGCAACCTCGCCTCCTGAGGCCGCTCGCCAGCTTGTAACGCGGTGTTAGAGCATCTATGAACCCGTTGCAACGGGTTCATAGACGTCTCAACACCGCGTTACATCGACGGGGTCGCACCGCGCGGCGGCGACGCACCCCGTCAAGCGGAGGATCTCGTCCGAAATCCCCCCGGAGGCCGTGACGGGCCTCACCCGGGCTCGTTGGGCCGGTATGACGACCGACCTCGGGGCAGCGTCCCTCGGCAGGCGCGCGTTCGTGGGCTACGTGATCGGCGGGACCACGCTGGTCGCCGCCGCCGACCTCGTCCCGGCGCCCGCGCACGCGGTGCCCGGCACGCCGCAGCCGGCCGAGGCCTACGACCTCAACGACATGCTCACCGAGGCGGCGATGCCGACCGCGAACCTGATCACGGTCACGGTCCACGAGGACGGCACCGCCTCCTTCGAGCTGCCTCGCATGGAGGTCGGGCAGGGCGTCACCACCTCCACCGCGATGCTGATCGCCGAGGAGCTGGACATCCCGCTGGCCAAGGTCCGGGTGACGCTCGCCGACGCCCGCCCCGAGCTCGTCTGGAACCAGCTCACCGGTGGCTCCAACACCACGATCTCGACGTACACGCCGATCCGGGTGGCGGCCGCGGTCGCCAAGGGCGCGCTGCTCGAGGCGGCGGCCGTCCAGCTCGGCGACACGGTCGCGAACCTGGTCGCGCGGGGCGGTGTGGTCCAGGCGCCCGACGGGCGCTCGGTGACGTACGGCGAGCTCGCCCGGGCCGCCGCGAGCCGGACCACGCGGCGCGTCGACGTCCGGCTCAAGGACGCCGCTGACTTCCGGGTGGTCGGCACCGGCCAGCCCCGCATCGACGCGCGGGACGCCGTGACCGGCCGCAAGCGGTACGCGACCGACCTGCAGGTCGACGGCGCGCTGCCGACGATGGTCTGCCGGGCGCCCACGCTCAACGGGACGCCGACCAGGCTGCGCAACCAGCGGCAGGTCCTGGCGATGCCGGGCGTGACGGACGTGGCGCTGGTCGACACCGGGGTCGCGGTCCGCGCCGAGACGTTCGGCCAGTGCATCGACGCGGTCCGGGCCATGGACGTGGACTGGGCCGACGGCCCGGTGGCGGGCGAGTCCGACAAGGACATCGTCGCCGAGCTGCGGGCCGCCGAGCAGCCGCTGCCGCCGCTGCCGGACAACCCGCTGGCCGAGACCGTCGAGCTCGACGTCGTCTTCTACTTCCGCAGCAACTCCGCGATGGACACCAACTCCGCGATCGCCGACGTCCGCGACGGCAAGGCGGAGATCTGGTCGGGGCTGAAGTCGCCGATCACCGCCCAGGAGCGGATCGCCGAGGAGCTCGGCCTGAGCCCCGACGCCGTCACCGTGCACGTCGTGCAGGGCGGCGGCTCGTTCGGCCGCCGGCTGTTCTTCGACGGCGCGCTCGAGGCCGCGAAGGTCTCCCAGGCGATGGGCAAGCCCGTGAAGCTGATGTGGCACCGGGCCGACGACGCCCGGGTCGGCCGCGCCCACCCGATGGCGACCAGCCGGGTGCGGGCGGTGCACGCGGGCGGCGAGGTGCTGGCGTTCCAGCAGGCGCACACCAGCGTCGAGACCGACTACCGCCACGGCCTCGGGGAGCTGATGAGCTCGATGGCCGCCGACCTCCCGGCCGGGCTGGGCAACCAGGGCTTCGCCCAGACGGTCTTCGCGCTGACCCAGGAGGTCCCCTACGACTTCGGCGCGATCAGCCAGTCGCTGGTCGAGACCGACGACCGGTTCAACACCGGCAGCATGCGCAACATCTACTCGCCCGACGTCCGCGCCGCGGGCGAGCTCGCCGTCGACCAGCTGGCGGCCGCGATGGGCACGGACCCCTACGAGTTCCGCCGCGCCCAGCTGCGCAACGACCGGGTGCGCGCCGTGCTCGACAAGGTCGCCGAGGTCGGGCGCTGGGGCCGCCCGATGCCGGCCGGTACGGCGCAGGGCATCGCGATCCACAAGGAGTACAAGGGCACCAGCGCGTGCCTGGTCGAGATCGACTGCCGGCCGCGTCAGACCGAGCGGGACATCCCCCACGGCGTCGGCGGTCCCCGGGTCACCAAGGTCGTCTTCGCGGTCGACGTCGGCCTGGTCGTGAACCCGCGCGGGCTGGAGGCCCAGATGCAGGGCGGCATCAACGACGGCATCGCGCTCGCGCTGACCTCGAGCCTGCACCTGCGCGACGGGCACTTCCTCGAGGCCAGCTGGGACAACTACTTCTACACCCGGCAGTGGAACACCCCGCCCGAGGTCGAGGTCGTCGTGATGCCGTCCGACAGCGACCAGCCCGGCGGGGCGGGCGAGGCCGGGGTGGCCGCGACGTTCGCCGCGGTCGCCTGCGCCTACGCCCGCGCGGTCGGCGAGGTGCCGACGTACTTCCCGGTCAACCACCGCGATCCGCTGCGGTTCCGTCCCAAGCCGACCGTGCCCCCGATCCCGCAGTCGCCGACCAACGGCCTGAAGAAGACCTGGTAGCCCCATGCCGAAGCAGACCTTCGTCCTCAACGGCCGCACCGTCACGGTCGACGTCCACCCCGACGTCCGCGTGCTCTGGGTGCTGCGCGACCTGCTCGGCGTGACCGGGCCCAAGTACGGCTGCGGCATCAACGTCTGCAAGGCCTGCACCTCGCACATCAACGGCCGGGCGTTCAACCCCTGCTCGGTGCGGGTCGGCGACCTCGAGGCGACCGACGAGGTGACGACGATCGAGGGGCTCCCGGACACGGTCGGCGCGGACCTGCACCCCATGCAGCAGGCGTGGCTCGACCGCGACGTCGCGCAGTGCGGCTACTGCCAGCCCGGGCAGATCATGGCGGCCGTCGCGCTGGTGCGGAAGGTGCGCCGCGAGGGCCGGTCGATCACCGACGCCGACCTCGACGGCATCCGCAACATCTGCCGCTGCGGCACCTACACGCGGATCCGCGAGGCCATCGCGCAGGGCGAGCGGAGCATGTAGCTACCCGCGCGGCAGCCCGACCCGGAACGTGCTGCCCGCGCCGAGCTCGGACTCGACCTCGATCCGGCCGTGGTAGCGCTCCAGCACGCGCCGCACGATCGCGAGCCCCAGGCCGGTGCCCGGCTTCGCGGTCGCGGCCGGGTCGGCGGAGCGGTAGAACTCCTCGAAGGCCCGGACCTGGTCCTCGGGGGACATGCCGATGCCGTCGTCGGCCACGGTCAGCTCGGCCTCGTCGCCCACGGCGGCGACGGTCACCGTGACGGTGCCGCCCCGCGGGGTGTACTTGAGCGCGTTGCTGACCAGGTTGGTCACGACCTGGTCCAGCTCGCCGTCGTCGCAGCAGGCCACGACCGGGCCCTCCGGTACGACGGTGCGCACCTGGATCCCGAGGGACGCCGCCAGCGCGGCGTTGAGCTCGACGACCTCCCGCACCAGCGCGGCGACGTCGACCCGGCTGCCGACCGCCGGCTCGGACTCGGTGGTGCCGTGCAGCGCGAGCAGCTCGTCGACCACCCGCGCCAGCCGCTCGCCGCCGCGGCGGATCGCGGCGACCGCGGTGCGCGACGACTCGCCGAGGTCCGGGTCGCTTTCCAGGATCTCGGCGTACCCGAGGACCGCGCTGACCGGGTTCTTCAGCTCGTGGGCGACCGTCGCGACCATGCGGCCGCGGTAGTCGGCGATCTGTCGCAGCTCGGTGACCAGCTCGTGCTCGCGGATGGAGCGGCCGACGTCCCGCGCGATATCGAGCACGGTCGCGGCCTCGGTCTCGCTCCACTCCGCGCCGCGGCGGCCGCGGGTCAGGCCGATCACGCCGAAGCAGTCCGGACCGGCGCCGAGCGGCACGAACAGCAGCGACTCCACCCCGACGCCGGCGAGGAACTCCAGGACCATCGCCGCCTGGTCGGCCGCCAGTCCGCGCGGCGTCGGCCGCTCCGGGGCGATGACCGCGACGCACTGCCGCTCCCAGGCGCGCTGGGCGTGGGCGGTCACCAGGGCGCGCACCCCCGCCGGCAGCCGCACGGTCGGTCCGCCGTCGACGTACAACGGACCCTGGCAGCGCCGGTCGGGGCCGATCCGCTGCAACCACAGCGACTCCGCCCGGAAGCCCTTGGTGATCTCGCGGCCGCAGACCGCGAGGATCTCGTCGGCGGACTCGGTGCCGGCCGCCATCCGGACGATGTCGGCGGCGGCGTTCGCGAGACGGACCTGCTCGGCGAGCCGCTCGCGCTCGAGCGCGGTGCGGATGGCCCGGGTGGCCTGCCGGACGTACGCGTCGACGAGCTCCCGCTTCTCCGCGCTCGGGACCATCCCGTCGCGCGGCAGCTCCATGCCGAGGAAGCCGAGGAAGCGGCCGTCGTCGTCCTCGACCGGCGCGACCAGCATGTCCTCGGGGTGCCAGGCCCCGGGCGGCAGGTTGTCGCGGGGCGCGTCGGAGAACCACCCCCACGTCCCGATGTCGAGGACCAGCCGGTCGTGCGGCACGAACTTCAGTGCGCCCCAGTCCTCTGCCGTCTTCAGCTGGTCCAGGAGCGGCTGGGTGGGCGCCAGCGAGTCCAGGAGGGCACGGCGGGCGTCCTCCGGGCCGACCACGACGAGCGTGTGCAGGTAGCCGTCGTCGCGGGCCGCCGAGATGCCGACCAGGTCGAAGCCGACGATCGCGGCCACGCCCTCGGCGATCGCCTGGAGGGCGTCCTTCGACTGGCTGTCCGACCAGCGGGAACCGCGGACCGGACGCACGAAGCCGGCGTCGTCGGGCACGCCCGGAGTCTAGGGCGAGAACCACCCTGGGGGGTGAGATCAGCCCGCGGGGAGGAACACGCGGAACGTGCTGCCCGCGCCGAGCGTCGACTCGATCTCCATCCGGCCGTGGTGCCGGGCGACGACCCGGCTCACGATCGCCAGGCCCAGGCCGGTCCCGGGCTGCGCGACCGCCTCGGGGTTGGAGGAGCGGAAGAACTCCGTGCCGAGCCGGGCGACGTCCTGCTCGGAGATGCCGATGCCCTCGTCGGTGACCGTCAGCAGCACCTCGTCACCGTCCCGCCCGAGCGACACGGTGACCGCGCCGCCGTCCGGGGTGTACTTGACCGCGTTGCTGACCAGGTTCGCGCAGACCCGGTCCAGCTCGGTGGCGTCGCCGGCGGCGACCACCGGCTCCACGGGCTTCTCGACCTGCACGGCCACGCCCTTCTGGGTGGCGGCGACCGTGATCAGGTCGACGACCTCCTCGACGATCCGGTAGAGGTCGACCGGGACCGGGATGAGGGGGTTCTCCGCGTCGCCGACCTTCGAGAGCAGCAGGAGGTCGTCGATCACGCGCACCATCCGCCGGGCCCCGCGATCCATCGCGTGCAGCGAGCTCCGGGTGGTCCCCGAGAAGTCCGGCGACGACTCCAGCATCTCGAGGTGGCCCATCACCGAGGTGAGCGGGTTCTTCAGCTCGTGGGCGACGGTCGCGATCAGCTGGCCCTTGTAGGAGTCCAGTGCCTGGAGCTCCTCGACCAGCTGGTGCTCACGCTCGAACGTGCGGGCGTTGAGGATCGCGCGGCCGAGGTCGTGCCCGATGTCGAGCGCGGCCGTCGCCTCGGCCTCGGTCCAGTCGGGGGCGCCCTCCAGCCGGGTCAGCACCAGGTTGCCGAGGCACTCCGGTCCGGCGCCGAGAGGGGTGAACAGCAGCGAGCCGGCGCCGATCTCCTCCATGAAGGCCTGGATGACCTGGCCCTGGTGCCGGTCGATCGCCGGGCCGAACGGCCGCCGGCCGGGCGCCACCACGACGGGCTCCTGGGCGTCCCACGCGCGGTGCGCGGCGGCCTGGGCGATCTCGACCATCTCCGGGTCGAGCTCGGACGCGCCGCCGGCGGCGCTGTAGATCGTGCCGCGGCCGTCCTGGTCGAAGGTCTGCAGCCACATGCCGTGGGCGCTGAACCCCTCGACCAGGGCCTCGCGGCTGTCCTCCACGATGCGGTCCATCCGCAGCTGCGCGGCCGCCCGGCGCACGATCCGGCGCGCGGTCTCCGCCATCCGCACCTGGTCGGCCAGCGCCTCGCGCTCCAGAGCGACGATCACGGCCTGCCGGGCCTGCTCGGCGTAGGTGTTGAGGACCGCGCGCTGCGCCTCGCCGGGCCGGCGCCCGTCGGCCGGCAGGTCGATCGCCAGGGTGCCCCGGAGGACGCCCTCGTCGTCGTACAGCGGCGCGGTCAGCAGGTCGAGGGGGTGCCACGCGTCGGGGGCGTCGATCGGCTCGATGTCGGGGACCCAGCCCCACTGCTCGAAGACGCCGGGGTCGAGCCGCTCGTGCGGCACGAAGCGGAACAGCCCCCAGTCATCGGCCTTGTCGAGCTCGCGGGACAGCTGGTCGATCGGCGTACGGCGGCCCTGGAGCGACTCGCCCGCCTCGTCGCTGCCCGCGACGGCCATCACCTCGAGCTTGCCGTCGCTGCGGACCACGCTGATGGCGGCGATGCCGAAGCCGGCGACCTTCGTGACGCCCTCGGCGATCAGCTGGAGCGCGTCACGGGAGGGCGCGTCCGACCATCGTGTCGCCCCGCCGGTCTGGGCAGGACGGGCGGTGGTCTCCCGTGACATCGGTCCTCGTTCGGTCTGGTGGCGCGCCCCCCCATGTTACGTCGGCCACGACCGGCGTCATCTGAGGGATGGCGACGACGGACGGGGAATGGGACACCTCGCAGCCACCCCTCTAGACTCTGGACCGTGCCCTTCGTGAGCAACCCCCGCAGGGGTGGGGACGGTCGCCTCACCGCGGCTCTCGACCCCCACGAGCAGGGACCCCAGGACGCCTGTGGCGTGTTCGGGGTCTGGGCCCCGGGCGAGGACGTCGCCAAGCTGACGTACTTCGGCCTCTACGCGCTGCAGCACCGCGGCCAGGAGTCGGCCGGCATCGCGGTCAGCAACGGTCGGCAGATCCTCGTGTACAAGGACATGGGCCTGGTCTCCCAGGTCTTCGACGAGACGACGCTCGCGTCCCTCCACGGGCACCTCGCGATCGGCCACACGCGCTACTCCACGACCGGAGCGAGCACCTGGCAGAACGCCCAGCCGACGTTCCAGCCCACGGCCGACGGCTCGATCGCGCTCGGCCACAACGGCAACCTGATCAACACCCACGAGCTCAAGCAGATGGTCGTGGACCTGCCCGGGCCGGAGGACGAGCTCGAGCTGCACACCCGGCCGGTCGAGACCTCCACCAACGACACCGGCCTGGTCACCGCGCTGCTCGCGCACCACCCGGACACCACGCTGGAGCAGCGGGCCCTGGAGGTGCTGCCGAAGCTCGAGGGCGCGTTCTGCTTCGTCTGGATGAACGAGAACACCCTCTACGCCGCCCGCGACCCGCAGGGCATCCGGCCGCTGGTCCTCGGCCGCCTCGAGCGCGGGTGGGTCGTCGCGAGCGAGGACGCCGCGCTCGCGACCATCGGCGCCAGCGTGGTCCGAGAGGTCGAGCCCGGCGAGATGGTCGTCATCGACGAGAACGGCCTGCGCACGCACCGGTTCGCAGAGCCGGCGCCCAAGGGCTGCGTGTTCGAGTACGTCTACCTCGCCCGC
Organism: Nocardioides aquiterrae; assembly: GCF_039526625.1. Taxonomy (NCBI): domain Bacteria; kingdom Bacillati; phylum Actinomycetota; class Actinomycetes; order Propionibacteriales; family Nocardioidaceae; genus Nocardioides; species Nocardioides aquiterrae. The sequence goes on along the minus strand of NZ_BAAAJE010000024.1, from coordinate 46,666 downwards.
CCGGACGCGACCATCAGCGGCCGCAGCGTCCACGAGGCGCGGGTCGAGATGGGCCGCCGGCTGGCGCGCGAGTTCCCGGTCGAGGCGGACCTGGTGATGCCGGTGCCCGAGTCGGGCACGCCGGCCGCCGCGGGGTACGCCGAGGAGAGCGGCATCCCGTTCGGCCAGGGATTCGTCAAGAACGCCTACGTCGGCCGGACGTTCATCCAGCCCAGCCAGACGCTGCGCCAGCTCGGCATCCGGCTGAAGCTCAACGCGTTGGAGCACATGATCCGCGGCCGGAGGATCGTGGTCGTCGACGACTCGATCGTGCGCGGCAACACCCAGCGCGCCCAGGTCCGGATGCTCCGCGAGGCCGGGGCGCTCGAGGTGCACGTGCGGATCAGCAGCCCGCCGGTGAAGTGGCCGTGCTTCTACGGCATCGACTTCGCCACCCGCGCCGAGCTGATCGCCAACGGCCTCGACGTCGACGAGATCGCGGCGAGCATCGGCGCCGACAGCCTCGGCTACATCTCGCTGGACGGCATGATCGAGGCGACCGGCCAGCCGGAGGAGCGGCTCTGCCGGGCCTGCTTCACCGGCGAGTACCCGATCCCGCTGCCCGACGAGAGCCTGCTCGGGAAGCACCTGCTCGAGAGCTCGATCCAGGCGCCGACGTACGGCAAGGCGCTCCCCGTTCTCAACAACCCGTAGGAGTTCCGTGTCCGACGCTGGAACGAGCAACGCGTACGCCGCCGCCGGGGTCTCCATCGAGGCGGGCGACAAGGCCGTCGAGCTGATGAAGGTCTGGATCGACAAGGCGCGGCGGCCGGAGATGATCGGCGGGATCGGCGGGTTCGCCGGCCTGTTCGACGCCTCGGCGCTGAAGTCCTACGAGCGCCCGCTGCTCGCGACGTCGGCCGACGGGGTCGGAACCAAGGTCGCGATCGCGCAGGCGCTCGACCGGCACGACACGATCGGTTTCGACCTGGTCGGGATGCTCGTCGACGACCTGGTGGTGTGCGGGGCCGAGCCGCTGTTCCTGACCGACTACATCGCGACCGGCCGCGTCGTGCCCGAGCGGGTCGCGGCGATCGTCAAGGGCATCGCCGAGGCGTGCGTGGCAGCCGGGTGCGCCCTGCTCGGGGGCGAGACGGCCGAGCACCCGGGCCTGCTCGGCGAGGACGAGTACGACGTCGCGGGCTCCACCACCGGCGTCGTCGAGGCCGACCGGCTCCTGGGCCCGGGCCGGGTCCGGCCGGGTGACGTCGTGGTCGCGATGGAGTCCTCCGGCCTGCACTCGAACGGCTACTCGCTGGTGCGGCACGTGCTGCTCACGCCCGCCGGCTGGTCGCTGGACCGCCACGTCGACGAGCTCGGCCGGACGCTCGGCGAGGAGCTGCTGGAGCCCACCCGGATCTACGCCCGCGCCTGCCTGGCGCTCGCCGACCGCACCCGCACGCACGCCATGTCCCACATCACCGGCGGCGGGCTGGCGGCGAACCTGGAGCGGGTGCTGCCGGTCGAGCTGGCCGCGACGATCGACCGCACGACCTGGTCGCCCCAGCCGGTGTTCGACCTGGTCCGCCGGGTCGGCGCGGTGCCGCAGCCGGACCTCGAGATGACGCTGAACTGCGGGGTCGGCATGGTCGCCCTCACCCACCCCGACGACGCCGACGCGGCGATCGCCGTCCTGGCCGAGCACGGCGTCCGGTCGTGGGTCGCGGGGGAGGTCACGCCGGCCACGGACCGCGGCGGCGCGGTCACCCTGGTGAATCAGCACCCGTCTTGGTGAGATTCCGGTAATCCGATGTGCGGGAACAGCCACCCAGCAGGTAGCGTTGCGCCCACGAGAACTCTTTGAGACAGCCCGGGAGCCACAGCGCTCCCGGCCGAGTGGGCGAGGGGGCTGACCCTATGGGGCGCGGCCGAGCGAAAGCCAAGCAGACGAAGGTCGCCCGCGACCTGAAGTACCGCACTCACGAGACGGACTTCGGGGCGCTGGCCAACGAACTGCACGGGCAGACCGGCAAGGACGACACCGACCAGCTCGAGCCGGACGAGCTCGACAAGTGGTCGGACTACTCCGAACCCTCTCGCGACTGACTCTTTCCCGCGCATCCGGGCACGTTCCCACATCGCGTCGGTCGCGGGTTTCGGCTGCTGGCAGCCGATCCCCGCACGACACGCCGGGCGGCGTCGGCGTGTCGTGCGGGTTTTGGCTGCTGACAGCCGAACCCGGCAGGCTCAGCGTGTGGGAACCCACATCCCGCGCAGCCGGCTGACTTCGCGCATCCGGCGCTCGGCGAGCCGGTCCGCGGCGATCGCCGGGGGCACGCCCTCGGAGGCGGCCAGCTCGAACACCATCAGCGTGGTGTCGAAGATGGCCGCGGCGCGCTGCTGGGCGCGCTCGAACGAGAAGCCCTCGAGTTCGTCCGCGACCTGGATCAGCCCGCCGGCGTTCACGCAGTAGTCGGGCGCGTAGAGGATGCCGCGCTCCTCGAGCATCTTCTCGATGCCCGGGTGCGCGAGCTGGTTGTTGGCGGCGCCGCAGACGATGCGGGCGGACAGCACCTCGACGACCTCGTCGGTGAGCGCGCCGCCGAGCGCGCACGGCGCGTAGACGTCGAGCCCGCCGGCGACCAGCGCCTCGGCCGACTCGACGACGCGGACGGCGGGGAGCTCGGAGCGCACCAGCTCGACCGCGGCCGGGTCCACGTCCGTGACGACCACCGAGGCGCCGGCCTCGACCAGGTGCCGGACCAGGTGGTGCCCGACCTTGCCGACCCCGGCGACGCCGACCGTGCGGCCCTCCAGCGACGGGCCGCCCCACGCGACCGTCGCGGCCGCGCGCATCCCCTGGAACACGCCGTACGCCGTCAGCACCGAGCTGTCGCCGGCGCCGCCGTGCGCGACCGTGCGGCCGGTGACGTAGGAGCACTCGCGGGCGATCACGTCCATGTCCGAGGAGTTCGTGCCGACGTCGCACGCCGTGTAGTAGCGGCCGCCCAGCGACTGCACGTGCCGGCCGTACGCCCGCAGCAACGGCTCCGACTTCGCCGTCCTCGGGTCGCCGATGATCACGGCCTTGCCGCCGCCGAGGTCGAGCCCGGCGAGCGCGGCCTTGTAGGACATGCCGCGCGAGAGGTTCAAGACGTCGGCCACCGCGTCCGCGGTGGACGCGTACGGGTGGAACCGGGTGCCGCCGAGGGCGGGACCGAGGGCGGTCGAGTGGATCGCGATCACGGCCTTCAGGCCGGTGCCGGGGTCGTTCGCGAAGACGACCTGCTCGTGCTCGGGACCCAGGTCGAAGACGTCGACAGGGTGGGACGCAGACATGGATGGTCCTGCTTTCTGGTGTCGGCCACGGGGTGGTGTGGCGGTCCGCGGGCACGGCAGGGGTGGCGCCGTGTCCTGCGTCACACGTTAGTCCGTCGTGGCGCCGGGGGAGCGCCGGGCGGGGAGTTTCCGTTCAATTGAACGGCCAGCCTGGGTCTACCGGCGGGTAACGGAGGCTCGCCGTTCAATTGCGCAGAAGCGGCCGGCTCTAGTCCTCCGGCACCGACCGCGCGAAGACGAGGTCCCCGTGCGTCCCGTAGCCGGCGAGGTTCCCGCCCGACCGGCGCCCGTTGAAGCCGACCAGCAGCCACCGGTCGCCGTCCGGCACCAGCGTCGGCCACGGGATGTTCGAGGGGTACGGCGCGCGCAGCTCGCCGGCCGGCGCCATCGACAGGTCGAAGACGGGGTAGCGCCGGGCCCTGCCGTCGCTGGCCAGCACCCGCCACTGCCCGTCGAGCATCGCGAGCGTCGTGCCCTCGGTCTGGGTCAGGTCGGACGCGGCGCCGAGCAGGGACAGCCGGTCCAGCGACGGGCCGCCCGCCAGCGCCGGGTGGAACCGGAAGAACCTCGTCGCGCTGACGAACCCGACCAGCCAGCCGTCGTCGACCCGGACCAGGTGCGGGTCCCAGACGCCGACCGACCGCAGCCCGTCGACCGGCAGCGGGAGCGGCTCGGTGTCGAGCAGGTGCACGCCGGAGAGCAGGTCGGCGGTCGTCCGGGCCAGCGTCACGCCGACCCTCGGTGCGCGCGGGTCGAAGTCGCCCCAGGTGCTGGTCGCCACCAGCCAGCCGTCGCCGTCGCCCCCCGAGGTCCGGAGCACGTGGACCGCGTGGTCGCCGTACGCGCCGGCCCGGTCGGGGCGGCGGAAGAACAGGTCGGACAGGTGGGTGACCGCGAGCGTCGCGGGGTCGAGCTCCCACAGCGAGGTGTGCGCGGTGTCGAAGAACCCGGGGCCGGCGCTGGTCGCGGACAGAACCACCCGGTCCGCGACGCCGGACACCAGCCGGACGTCGCGCAGGCCGAGCTGCCCGAACCGGCCCGCGACCGGCGCGTCGGTCTCCAGGCGGGCGAGCCACGCGGACGAGCGGGTGTCGATCCGGTCGCGCAGGTCGACCCGGCCGCGGGCGATCCACGGCCCAGGACCGCGGGTGAGCACGGTCGCGTGCGTGCCGGTCAGCGCCAGGCCCACCTCGCGCGCGCCGTCGACCCGCGCGTACCGCCGGGACCGGTGCCGCGTCGTGCGGCCGCCGCTGGTCACCTCCAGCCAGGCCGCGTCGCCGTCGTACCGCCCGACCAGCTCGTCCGGACCCGACGCCAACGTCACCGAGGCGGGGCCGACGGCGGCGGCGTACGGCGCCACCACCTCGGCCAGCGACGAGCCGGGCACCACCAGCTCGACCGGGCGTCGTCGCCCGACCCGCTCGAAGATCACGCGGGCGTCACCGCGACGTCGCCCGTTGGAGCGCGGCGACCGCGATCTCGACCTCGGCGGCCAGCTCCTGGAGCAGCACGTCGGCCCCCTCGGTGGTGCCCGCGATGCCGAGCGACTCCAGCTGCTGCGCGGCGGCGGCGACCCGGGGCAGGCCGAGGTTCAGCGCCGACCCCTTGAGCTGGTGCGCGGAGGTGAGCAGCGACATCGCGTTCCGCCGGCCGACCGCCTCGCGGATCGCGACGAGCTGGTCGCCGACCCGGCCCATGAACGACGCGGCGGTGCGCTCGAAGAAGCTCACGCCGTCCTTGCGCAGCTCGTCGAGCAGGGCGATCCGGGCGGGGTCGAGCACCCCCTCCTCCGACACCAGCGCGGGCGCCGGCGCCGGCTCGGCGGACGGCTCGGGCACGTGGACGGCGGGGGACTGTACCCACTCGCCCAGCGCCCGGGCGAGCTCGCCGGGGTCGACCGGCTTGGTCAGGTAGTCGTCCATCCCCGCGGCCAGGCAGCGCTCCCGCTCGCCCTCCAGCGCGGACGCCGTCATGGCGATGATCGGGACGCGTCGCCCCCGAGGCTCCTGCGCCCGCACCTGCCGGGTCGCGTCGAAGCCGTCGAGCCGCGGCATCCGGCAGTCCATCAGCACGACCGCGTAGTCGTGCGGGCCGGTCAGCCGGTCCACGGCCGCGACGCCGTCGTCGACCACGTCGACGGAGCAGCCGAGGTTCTCGAGCATCCCGGTGGCGACGAGCTGGTTGACCTTGTTGTCCTCGACGACCAGCACGCGTACGCCGAGCCCGGGCGCCTCCTCCTGCGGCGGCGCGGCGGTCGTCGCGAGGCCGCCGAGCATGGCCCGCAGCGCGGCGCGCAGCTCGGCGTGGCGCACCGGCTTGTTCAGCGCGCTGTGGATGCCGGCGTCCTCGACCTCCTGCCGGGTGACCGACTGGTCCGAGGTGAGCAGCAGCATCGACAGGTCGGCCAGCGCCGGGTCGGAGCTGATCAGGTTCGCCAGCTGGATCCCGTCGATGCCGGGCATGACCAGGTCGAGCACGGCGGCCTCGAACGGCTGCCCCGACCGCGCGGCCTCGCGCAGGGTGCCCAGTGCCTCCGCCGCGGACGCGACCGCCACCGTCCGCATCTGCCAGGCGTCGAGCTGCTCGGACAGGATCAGCCGGTTCGTGCTGTTGTCGTCGACGACCAGCACCCGCCGGCCCTGCAGCTGCTGGACGGCGGCCGGTGGTGCCGCGGCGGCGCCGGTCGCCGTGCCGAGCCGGGCCGTGAACGAGAACGTGCTGCCCCGGCCGGGCACGCTGTTCACCCGGATCCGCCCGCCCAGCGCCTCGACGAGCTGGCGCGAGATCGCCAGGCCCAGGCCCGTGCCGCCGTGCCGCCGCGTGGTCGAGGGGTCCGCCTGGGTGAAGGCCTCGAAGAGCCGCTCCTGCTGCCCGGGCGCGATGCCGACGCCGGTGTCGGTGACGTCGACCCGCAGCACCACCTCGGTGCCGCTGCGCGACTCGACGTGGGCCTGGACCACCACCTCGCCGCTGTCGGTGAACTTCACGGCGTTCGAGCCGAGGTTCGTGATGATCTGGCCGAGCCGGACCGGGTCGCCCCGCACCTGCAGTGGCACGTCGGGCGCGCACGCGACCACCAGCTCGAGGCCCTTGTCGTGCGCCGGGCCGCTGAGCACCGACGCGACCTGGTCGAACACCTGCCGCACGTCGAAGTCCGCGGCCTCGAGCTCCAGCTTGCCCGACTCGATCTTGGACAGGTCGAGGATGTCGTTGATGATCCCCAGCAGCGTCAGCCCGGCGCCCTGGAGATTCTCGGCCAGCTTGCGCTGGTGGTCGTCGAGGTCGGTGCGCAGCAGCAGGTCGGTGAGGCCGATCACGCCGTTCATCGGCGTCCGGATCTCGTGGCTCATCGTCGCCAGGAACTCCGACTTCAGCCGCGACGCCTCCATCGCCTGGTCGCGCGCCTCGGCCAGCTGGGCCGCGCTCCGCTCGCGCTCGGCCACGACGCCGAGCTGGTTCGCGATCTGCTTCATCAGCCGGTAGGAGTCCTCGTCCGGCCGGATCTCGTCGGCGATCACCTCGACCACGCAGACCACCTCGCCGCCGAGGAGCACCGGCATCGCCACCAGGACGTGCGTGTCGGTCATCCCGGCCGGCGTACCGACCGCGACCTCCCCGGACGCGCGCGCCTTCTCGGCGAGCACCGGGTCGCACGCCGCCGCGAGGTCGCTGCGGAGGTCGAGCAGCTCGGGCTCGCCCGGCACGTCGTAGAGGAAGGCGCACACCGCGACCCACCGGGTGTGCTCGGGGACGCCCGTGGCCGCCATCACCAGGGCCTCCCGGAGGCTGCCGGCCCGGTTGGCGGCGGTCGCCATCTGCTGGAGCAGCCGCAGCCGGCGGGTCCCCTCGGCCACCTGCTCGTCGGCCTGCCGCATGTCGGTGACGTCCTGCGCGGTGCCGCTCATCCGCAGCGCGACGCCGTCCGGCCCCCGCTCGATCACGCCGCGGCCCTGGATCCAGCGCACGGCGCCGTCCGCCCGCACGATCCGGTGGTCGAACGCGTAGTCGTCGCCCTCGGCCTCCGCGATGGCCTGCGCCGCGCTGTCGCGGTCGTCCGGGTGCAGCCGGGAGAGGAAGTCGGCGTACGTCACCAGGGTGCCGGGGCTGATCCCGAAGATCCGGCAGAGCTCGTCGGACCACTCGATCCGGTCCGCGGCGATGTCCCAGGACCAGCTGCCCACGTGCGCGATCTGCTGCGCCGTCGCCAGCTGCTGCTCCCGCGCCGCGAGGGCGTCGAGCAGCTCCTTGCGCTCGGTGTACGGCGTGACCCGGTGCAGCCAGCCGGTACGCCGGCCCTCGTCGTCGAACACCGGGCGGAAGCTGACCAGCCCCCACACCGTCGTCCCGTCCGGGCGGATGAAGTAGGCGTCGACGTTGTCGCGCCCCTCGCCGGTGCGCCGCATCTCGTCGAGCGCGCTCGCGAAGTCCCGCCGGCCCTGCTCGTCGAGGGTGTCGTACGCCGAGAGCCCGACCATCTCGGCGGGGTCGCGGCCGAGCAGCTCGGCCATCCGGTCGTTCGCCCAGGTGGTGACCGCGTCGTCGTCGAAGACCCACAGACCGTCCGGGATGACCGCGAACAGCCGGCTCGCGTCGGTCCCGTCGATCATGCCCCCATTCCTACCGGGCGCGAGGTCACGGCGGGAGTGAAGCCGATGACCCGGTTGCGGCAGTGCCGGGCACGGTCGCGCAGCACCGACTTCTCGGCGGGGTCGACGGTCAGCGACCAACGCAGCTTGACCGCGACCCACTGCCGGACGTACCGGCACCCGCCGAAGTCGGGCAGCCACTCCGCGACGTCCCGGTCGCCCTTGGACTGGTTGACGTTGTCGGTGACCGCGACCAGCGTGCGGGGGTCGCCGAGGTCGTTGGCGTACCGCTCGCGGGTGTCGTCGTCCCACCCGGCGGCGCCGGAGTCCCACGCCTCCTTGAGCGGCACGAGGTGGTCGATGTCGACGTCGCTCGCCCGGGTCCAGGTCTCGCGGTCGTACCAGGAGAACCACTCGCCCGTGGTGATCGTGCACCCGTCGACCGGCACCCGGGACTCGGCGACGAGCACCTCCTCGCGCGTGTCCTGGCAGTCGTGGTCGGCGTCGACCCAGTGCTCGAACAGGTCCCGGTCGTAACCGTCGGGCGTCTCGTCCGCGACGGGGAGCGCTCGAACCGCGGCGCGGAGCCGGAGCTGTTCGGCGCTCGCGGTCCCGGGGACCGCGCCCACCAGGAACGCCACGACCAGGACCAGGAGGAGCGCATGCCGAGTCATTGCTCGATGATGACGCAATGGACCTCTCCCTGCTCGGCAGTCCCGGCGATCCGTCGTTCGGCCTCGACACGTTCGGTGACATCGCGCTGGGGCCGGACGGCGAGCCGCTCAGCCAGGCCGAGGCGCTCCGCCAGGTGGTCGCCGAGGCGGAGCTCGCCGACGCGGTCGGCCTGGACTTCTTCGGCGTCGGCGAGCACCACCGGCCGGACTTCGCGATCAGTGCCCCGGACGTCGTGCTCGCGGCGATCGCCGGCCGCACCCGGCGGATCCGGCTGGGCACCTCGGTGACGGTGCTCAGCTCCGACGACCCGATCCGGGTCTTCCAGCGGTTCGCCACCCTCGACGCGGTGTCGCGCGGCCGGGCCGAGGTCACGCTCGGCCGCGGCTCCTTCACCGAGTCGTTCCCGCTCTTCGGGCTGTCGCTGGACGACTACGAGCGGCTGTTCTCCGAGAAGCTCGACCTGTTCGCGCGGCTGCTGGCCGAGGAGCCGGTCACCTGGGCGGGCTCGGTCCGCCCGCCGCTCGACGACGTCCGGGTGTACCCGCACACCGAGCACGGCCTGGTCGCGTGGGTGGGCGTCGGCGGTACGCCGGAGGCGGTCATCCGCGCCGCGTCGTACGGGTTGCCGCTGGTGATCGCGGTGATCGGCGGGTCGCCCGAGCAGTTCGTCCCGCTGGTCGACCTCTACCACCGGGCGCTGGAGCACCACGGCCACGGCAGCCGGCCGATCTCGATGCACAGCCCCGGCCACGTGGCCGCCACCGACGAGCTCGCCCGCGAGCAGATGTACCCGCACCAGGCGGCGGCGTTCACGAAGATCGGCCGGGAGCGCGGCTGGGGCCCCTACTCGCGGATCCAGTTCGAGCAGGGCGCGAGCCCCGCCGGCGCGCTGTTCGTGGGCTCGCCGGAGACCGTCGCCACCAAGATCGCCGCGGCGATGCGGACGCTCGGCCTCTCGCGGTTCCAGCTCAAGTACGCCGTCGGCACCCTCCCGCACGAGGAGCGGCTGGAGTCCATCCGGCTCTACGGCACCCAGGTGGTGCCGCGGGTGCGCGAGCTGCTGGGGGTGGGCGGCGGCTGAGCACATCGACTCGGCGCCAGTGCAGGACTTGTGGGCGCCGAGTCGGCGCCAATGCAGATGACGGGGGCGTCGAGTCGGCGCCAATGCAGATGACGCGTCTGCAGTGGCGCCGACTGGGCACGCCTGGCGTCTGCAGTAGCGCCGACTCGGCGTGCCGGAGCCGGCGGAGTGACCGGCGAGTAGCCCCGTCGTTAGGGAGGCATGCGGATCCGGATCCTCCTGCTCTCGACCCTCCTCGCGCCGCTGCTCGCGGTCGCCCCGGTGACCGACGCGGCGACCACGGCCGCGGCGACCCGCCCGGCGCTGGTCGTCCAGGTGCTGTCCAACCGCGCCGACCTGGTCTCCGGCGGCGACGTGCTCGTGGCCGTCCGGGTTCCGGAGGGCGTCGACCCCGGCGCCGTGCGGGTGACCGCGGGCGACCGCGACGTGACGAACCGGTTCGCGGTGCGCGCGGACGGCCGGTTCGAGGGGCTGGTCACCGGGCTCGATCTGGGCCGCACCGTGCTGCGGGCCACCGCGCCGGGCGCCCGGGCGGACCGGATCGCGGTCGTGAACCACCCGAACGGCGGACCGGTGTTCAGCGGCCCGCAGACGAGGTACTACCGCTGCCAGGAGGGCGCGGTCGACGCCCAGTGCAACCAGCCGGCGAGCTACGACTTCCTCTACAAGTCCACGGACCCGACGACCCCCGACCTGCAGCCGTACGACCCGGACAACCCGCCCTCCGACGTGGCGACCACGACCACCGACGAGGGCGTCGAGGTGCCGTTCGTCGTACGCCGCGAGCAGGGCTTCCAGGACCGCGACCGGTACACGATCCTCACGCTGTTCCAGCCCGGTCGGGGCTGGCGGGCCTGGGACCCGCAGGAGCAGTGGAACCACAAGCTGCTGGTCACCCACGGCGGCGGCTGCGGCGCGTCGTACGCGCCGGGCTCGCCGCCGACCGCGGACTACTCCGGCACCCTGGAGGGCGCGCCGCTGGTGACGCCGAGCTACGTGACCGCGCTCGGCCTCGGGTTCGCGGTGCTGTCCACCGCCCTCGACAACACCGGCCACAACTGCTCGGTCGCGATGAACGCCGAGTCGGTGCTGATGGCCAAGGAGCGGCTGGTCGAGCGGTACGGCACGCTGCGGTACACGATCGGCACCGGCTGCTCGGGCGGCTCGATCGCCCAGCACACGGTGGCCAACGCCTACCCGGGGATCTACCAGGGCCTGATCACCAGCTGCTCCTACCCGGACACGTTCACCGCCGGCGCCCAGTTCGCCGACTACCACCTGCTGCGCCTCTACTTCGAGGACCCGTCCCGGTGGGGCCCGGGCGTGGTGTGGACCGAGCCGCAGATGGCGCAGGTCGAGGGGCACGCCTCGCACCTGAACGCCGTGGTCGCCGACGAGGGGCTGTTCAAGGCGGCCCTGAACCCGGAGAACGCCTGCTCCGGCACCGTCGACCCCGTCCCCGGTGACCCGTCCACGCGCTATGACTCCGAGACCAACCCCGGCGGCGTCCGCTGCTCGGTCCTCGACCTGCTGGTCAACCAGCTCGGCCCGCGCCCGGAGTCGGTGTGGACCCCGCAGGAGCAGGCCGCCGGCCACGGCTTCGGCGGCATCCCGTTCTCGAACGACGGCGTGCTCTACGGCCTGTCGGCGCTGCAGGCGGGCACGATCACCACGGCGCAGTTCGTCGACCTGAACGCCAAGCTCGGCGGCCTCGACATCGACTCCGGCCCGTCGCCGGACCGGATCACCGGCGACCCCACGGCGATCGCGAACGCCTACCGCACCGGGCTGATCAACGAGGCCAACCACCTCGACGAGGTCGCGATGATCAACCACGGCGGGCCCGACCCGGGCATCGCGCACGACTACGCCCACGCGTTCTGGACCCAGGAGCGGCTGCTGGCCGACCAGGGCAACACCGACAACCGGGTGATGTGGTTCGGCCCGACGCCGCTGATCGGCGACGTGAACTGGGCGAACGAGGCGCTGGTCGCCATGGACCGCTGGCTGGCCGCGGTCGAGGCGGACGGGTCGCGCGAGCCGCTCGCCGAGAAGATCGCCGCGGACCGGCCGGCCGACGTCACCGACCGCTGCGTGGTCGCGCAGGCCGCCGACGCCTGCGACGTGTCCGAGCTCCAGGCGCTCCAGACCCGGCTCTCCACGCCGCGCCAGGAGGCCGGCGGCCCGGTCGCCAACGACAACGTCGCCTGCCGGCTGACGCCGCTCGACCGCGCCGACTTCGCCTTCCTGCCGGTGCCGTTCACCGACGCCGAGTGGGCGACCCTGGAGCAGACGTTCTCGCACGGCGTCTGCGACTGGTCGGTGCCCGGCATCGGCCAAGGGCCCGCGCAGACCTGGCTGCGGTACGACCGGCCCGACGGCACCCCGGCGTACGGCGGCCGCAACCTGCCGGCCGTGCCCCCGGACTCGGCGGTGGGTGTGGTGAGCCCGGTGTGGGCGGAGATGCTGCGGAGGTAGGGAACCGGCGCGGCGCCGCACGCGTCGGACCGGCATGTCATCCCTGCGCACCCGGCTCGCCGGACTGCTCGCCGGACTGCTCGCGGCGTTCGGACTCGTCGCCCTGACGCCGGCCGCCGCCCACGCCTGCTCCTGCGTCCAGGACTCGCCCCGGCAGCACGCGAAGGGCGCCGACGTCGTCTTCACCGGCACGCTCACCCGCATCGACCCGCCTCCCTGGCGCCCGATCATGTCCAGCGGCGACCCGGCGACCTACCACTTCGACGTCGACGGCGTGCTCAAGGGCGACGTGCCCTCGAACGCGCGGGTGACGTCGGCGGTCTCGGGCGCGTCGTGCGGCCTGGAGGGCATGGCGGTCGACCGGCGCTACGTCGTGTACGCCACCGGCGCGCACGAGCTGAGCGCGAACCTCTGCGGGGGCACCGCGGAGGTGGGGCCGGCGACCGTCGAGCGCGTCGAGAAGGTCATGGGTCCCGCGCACGACCCGGGCCCGGCCGCGGCGTACCCCGCGGACGACGGGGCGCCGGTCGGCTGGATCCTGGCCGGCGCGGCGGGCCTGGTCGCGGCGGCCGCCGCACTGGCCGTGCGGCGGCGCGGGCGGCGCACGTCACACGCGTGAACGACGCGCCGCCGGGTCACCGGAGGGCATGCGCGACTACGACCCGGCCGGTGCGGTCGACCTGCACGGCTACTCCGGCAGCCTGCTCACCTACGGACTCGCCGTCACGGCCCTCGCGGGCGCCGCGGGCGGCCGGGCCCCGGAGCGGTACGCCGTGCGCGACCTCGTGCTCGGCGGCATCGCGACCCACAAGTTCAGCCGGCTACTGGCCCGCGGCTCGGTGACCAGCCCGGTGCGCGCGCCGTTCACGGAGTTCCAGGACGCCGCCGGCGCGGCCGAGCACCAGGAGGCGGCCCGCGGCGAGCACGGCGTCCGGCACACGGTCGGCGAGCTGATCACCTGCCCGTTCTGCCTCGCGGTCTGGGTCGGCACGTCGTACGTCGGGGCCCTCGCGCTCGCGCCGCGCGCGGCGCGGACCTGGGCGGCGGTGTTCACGGTCACCGCGGTCTCGGACTTCCTCCAGCACGCCTACGCCCGGGTGCGTGGCTGAGAACCGATCGGGATACCGGATCACGTTCCCGATCGGAAGGATCCGAGCATGGCCACCGGTGCGACCGGGTTCGGCGACGTGATCCACGACCACGGTGACCACGCGTGATCCCGACCCTCGTCGGCGTGGGCGCCGCCGTCGTCGTCGCGGTCCTCGTGATCGCGACGACGCGGTTGGGCTGCCGGCTGGCCGCCCGGCGGTGGCCGGCCGTCCGACACCTGGAGCGCCGCAGCCGGATCGCGTTCCGGGTGCTGGTGCTGATGGTGGCGCTGAACCCGGTCCTGGCGACGGTTCGGCCGGCCGACGCCGAGGCGTGGTGGTGGACCTGGGGCACGACGACGGCCCGCGTGCTCGCGATCGTCGCCGGCGGCTGGTTCCTGACGTCGGTGGCCCTCTTCCTCGAGGACGCCGGGCTCCGTCACTACCGCACGGACGTCACCGACAACCTGGCCGCGCGGCGGATGAGGACCCAGATGCTGGTGCTGCGCCGCCTCACGATCGCCGTCGCCGCCATCATCACCCTCGGCGCCGCGCTGCTGGCGCTGCCCGGGGTCAAGGCGGTGGGCGCCAGCGTGCTCGCGTCCGCGGGCCTGCTGAGCGTGGTGGCGGCGCTGGCGGCGCAGTCGCTGCTCGGCAACGTGTTCGCGGGCATCCAGATCGCGTTCGGCGACTCGGTGCGGCTCGACGACGTCGTGATCGTCGACGACGAGTGGGGCTGGATCGAGGAGATCACGCTGACCTACGTCGTGGTCCGGCTGTGGGACGAGCGGCGCCTCGTGGTGCCGTCGACGTACTTCACGACCACGCCGTTCCAGAACTGGACCCGGAGGCGCTCCGAGCTGCTGGGCGCGGTCGAGCTCGACGTCGACTGGACGGTGGACCCCGGCCGGCTCCGCGAGCAGCTCGCGGTGGCGCTGTCGACGACGGACCTGTGGGACGGGCGCGCGCAGGTCCTCCAGGTCACCGACGCGGTGGGCGGGTGGGTGCGCGTCCGGGCCCTGGTGACCGCGTCCGACGCGGGCCGCCTGTTCGACCTGCGCTGCCACGTCCGCGAGCACCTGGTCGGCTGGATCAGGGACAACGACGCCGGCGTGCCGCGGCAGCGGGTCGAGATGGTGCGGGACCTCGCCCGACCGGAGGGTTGACGGCGCGCGGGTCCGGCGGGGAGCGTGCGGTCATGACGCGCGAGCCGCACGAGAACGTGGCGACCGTCCTGGTCGACCCCGCCGTGCTGCCCCAGCTCGAGGTGCACCTGATGTCGCTCGACCTGCGCCTGTGGCCGGTGGCGACCGCGCCGATCTGCGCCGACGGCCCGCGCCGCGCGTTCCAGGTCCGCCGCCGGATGCTGATGGCCCGGCGCGGCGCCTGGGACGACGCCGCCGCGTGGACGCCGGTGTGGATCTCGTTCGGCGAGAGCTGGTACGACGGCGCCGACCCGCTCCCGTGGTCGGCGCACCAGGTGCTCTACCGGACGCTCGACCAGTACGCCGAGCACGTCCGCTACCGGCTCGGCCTCGGGGGAGTGCCGCGCCTCGAGGTGCCGCACGAGCGGACCGCCTGACGAACCGGTCTGGTCAGCTGCGTGAGCAGATGTCCGGCGGGGCATGACCCGGGGACGGGACGACCGTTGACCACCCGGAGCGCGATCCGTTCCACGGTCCTCAGTGTCAGGAGCATGCCCATGTCGTCACCCCGCCTCCGTTGGACCGCCGTAGCGGCCGTCCTCGCCCTCGTCCTCGGCACCGCCGTCGCCGTCGGCCTGCTCAGATCGGGCGGCTCGCCCGCCGCGGCGAACGCCGCATGCGCCCCCGGCTACCAGCCCGTCGAGGCGGCGCTGGCCGAGGTCCGCAAGGAGATGGGCGCCGAGCACGAGGGCGAGCACGCCGAGGAGGGCGAGCACGGGGAGGAGGCCGACGCGGAGCTCGTCCGCGAGGCCACCCGCGAGCTGCCGATGCTGGCCGGCACCGACCCCGACGAGTGGGACCGGCTCTGCGTCGTCGCCAAGCGGCCGGAGTCGCTGCAGGAGCTCAACTCGCTGTTCAACACCCGCGCCATGGCGCGGCTGGCCCCGCTCGGCGCCTACCGCCAGGGCGCGGCGTACGCCGCCGCCCAGCAGGCCGCCCGGCTCGGCACCGTCCCCGGCACCGCCCGGCTGCACGGCCGCGGCCCGCTGATCGTGAACGACCCGGCGTACCCCGAGGTCAACGGCCTCGGCCTGACCCACAACATGGGCCGCGTCGACAGCTACGCCTGGGACCCGGCCGGCCACCGGTTGTTCGCCGCGGTCGGCAACGGCGGCATCTGGCGCTCCGACGACCTCGGCGGCCAGTGGCGTGACGCGACCGGCAACCTGCCGACCACCGTCACCGGCGCCGTCGGCTGGAGCAAGGCGAACGGCGGCACCCTGGTCGCGCTCACCGGCGAGCCGACGTTCGGCTCGTCGGCGTACACCGGGCTCGGCGCGTACTGGTCGAAGGACCTCGGCCGGCACTGGACCCGCGCCAGCGGCGTCCCGGCCGGCGCGCTCGGCTTCGCGGTCGCGGTCGACCCGGCGAACCAGCGCAACGTCTACCTCGCCACCCAGGCCGGCCTGTTCGGCTCGACCGACGGCGGCCGCTCGTACCGCAACCTGAGGCTCCCGACCGGGAAGTGCGCCGGCGTCGCGGACACCGCGAAGCGGCCCGAGTGCGCCCTGGCCAACGTCGTCACCGACGTGGTCGTGGCGGCGCCGGGCGGCGTCAACACCGACACGAAGGCCGGCACCGTGGTCGCCACGGTCGGCTGGCGCGGCGGGCAGCGCGAGAACCCCGACGGCTCCGTGCAGTCGCCGAACAACGGCGTCTACCGGTCCGCCACCGGCAAGCCCGGCAGCTTCCAGAAGCTCGACGTCAGCGGCTTCGCCGCCCAGGACGCGATCGGCCGCGTCGAGCTCGGCAACGCGGTCGGGCCGCAGCAGGACCACGACATCCTGTACGCCGTCGTGCAGGACGCGAACCTGCTCAACCACGGCGGCGTGGGCGGCATCGACACCCCCGACGAGCTCGGCACCCCGCCGGTCGGCACCACCGTGCTCAACGGCATCTACGTCTCCACCGACTTCGGTGCGACCTGGACCGAGCTGGTGTCCGGGAGCGAGCTGACCGCGGACCCGACCACGGGCTCGGCGCTGATCGGCACCGGCACCGCGACCGGCTACCAGCCGGGCGTCCAGGGCTGGTACAACCAGTGGATCCAGCCGGACCCGACCCGCGCCGACGCCAACGGCGTCCCGACCCGGCTGGCCTTCGGCCTCGAGGAGGTCTGGGCCGACGACCTCCCGCAGTCCGGCGAGCCGCTGGACGGCTCGGTCCCGGTCCACTTCCAGGTCGTCGGCAAGTACTTCGGCGGCGACTCCTGCCTGCTGCTCAGCGCCGGCCTGCCGGCCTGCCCGACCGACCGCGACCCGTCCGACGACGGCTCGACCACGCACCCCGACCAGCAGGACGGCATCTGGATCGCCGACCCGAAGGTCGACGGCGGCGTGCAGCTCGTGGTCGGCAACGACGGCGGCAGCTACCGGTACCGGTTCGAGGACGACTCGGACGGCGAGCTCGACAACGGCCACTGGGGCCCGGGCGACCAGACCGGCTACAGCACGCTGATGCCGTACTACGCGGCGATGGCCAACGACGGCACCGTCTGGGCCGGGCTCCAGGACAACGGCAACCTGAAGATCGACGGGAAGACCCGCAAGCAGTACGAGACGTACGGCGGCGACGGGTTCTTCTCGGCGGTCGACCCGTTCGACTCGAAGACCGCGTACGAGGAGTACACGTACGGCGCGATGTCGGTGACCACCGACGGCGGCACCTCCTGGGCCGACATGGACCCGGGCCTGACGGCGTCGAAGTTCGCGAACCCGTTCTCGATGGACCCGACCAACGCCAAGCACCTGGTCACCGCCGGCCGTGAGGTCGTCGAGACCCTGCAGGGGCCGGGCACCCAGGGCGGCATGACCGACGCCGCGGACGCCGACCCGTCGACGAACACGTGGATCAAGGTCTTCGACCTCGGCACCCGGACGAAGCCCGGCGACGCCGGCGCCACCGCGTCGGCCACCGACCCCGCCAACTCGATGTCGGCGATCGCGACCCGGCGCAACGCGACGTACGTCGGCTTCTGCGGGTTCTGCGACACCCTCAACAAGACCGCGGACTCCTCGGCGGTGTTCCGCAACGGGCTGGCGACGAACGTCGGGGGCGACAAGCCGGCGCAGGCCGGGACGGCGGACGGCTGGCACGTCGTGACGCCGAAGGGGCTGCCGAACCGGTACATCACGTCGGTCGCCATCGACCCGAAGGACGAGAACACGGTCTTCGTCACCCTCGGCGGCTACACCCGGCGGTGGGTGCCGCCGGGCGCGGTGGGCGACACCAACCCGCGGATCGGCACGGGCCACCTGTTCGTGTCGCACGACGCGGGCCGCCACTTCGCCGACGTGACCGGCAACCTGCCGGACGCCCCGGCCACCTGGGTCGCGCTGCGCAAGAACCAGCTGCTGGTCGGCACCGACGTCGGCGCCTTCGCGTCCGGCATGCGGGGGGCCAAGCAGCGCGAGCCGCAGTTCGCGCGCCTGGGTGGGCTGCCGGCCGCGCCGGTCGCCAGCGTGGCGCTCAAGCCCGACAACCCGAACGTCGCCGTGCTCGCGCTGTTCGGTCGCGACGTGTGGACCTACACCTTCGACAAGAAGGTCACCGTGCCGACGCCGGAGCCGCCGGAGACCCCGGCGATCGGGACCCTCGCGCAGGCGTGGGACTTCGAGGCGGACGCGCAGGGCTGGACCGCCGACGGCGCACCGTCGACCTGGACGCGGGAGAGCCCGGGCCACGGCTCCGGCACCGCGGACGCGGACGCCGGCCAGGCGTTCGACGTCGCCGGCCCGCTCAACTACCTGGACAACGCCGACACGTCGCTGACGTCGCCGGCGGCCACGCTCCCGGCGGGCACCGGGGTCCTGGAGTGGTCGATGCGGCTCGACACCGAGCCCGGCTTCGACACGGTCGCGGTCCAGGTGTCCACCGACGGCGGCACGACCTGGGCGACGGCCGGCACCTTCTCGGGCCAGAACGCCGACGCCCCCGGCTGGTCGCCGTACGCGGTGGCCTTCTCCTCGCCGGGCGGCCCGGTCCAGGTGCGGTTCCACTTCACCTCCGACGAGCTGTGCTCGGGCCTCGGCGGCCCGCTCTGCTCGTCGACCGACGGCTGGGACGGGGTGCACGTGGACGACGTGCGGCTGGGCACCGCCGGCTGACTAGGGAGTTCTCCCGATGCCGTGAGGTACCTCAGGTGGCCACGCTCGGCCCATGCGACCTACGCAGGGGCCGAGCGGGCCCTTCCCGTGTGAACTGCACGCGACGCTCTTCTTCGCGGGTGAGCCGGCGCACCTGGAGCGCGCGAAGACGCTCTGCGCGCGGTGCCCGGTCCGCACGGCGTGCCTGGCCGGCGCGCTGGAGCGGCAGGAGCCCTGGGGCGTCTGGGGCGGCCAGCTCTTCGAGGCCGGCCGGGTCGTCGCGCGCAAGCGGCCGCGCGGACGGCCGCGGAAGGTGGCCTAGGCGTGGACGGCGAGAGCCGCAGCCGATCGACTCGGCTGCGGCTCTCGTGCTCGTGGGCAGGGGCGGGGTCGAACCGCCGACCTTCCACTTTTCAGGCGGACGCTCGTACCAACTGAGCTACCTGCCCGAGCGACGCACACCCTACAGGAGCCCGCCGGGTGCGACGAAAACGGTGGTCACGCACGGGACGGGTCGAACTCCAGCACCTGCGTGAGCCGCACGTTGTTGCCCGACGGGTCCCGGAAGGAGGTGTCGATGCCGTAGGGCTGCGGCGTCGGCGGGTCGTTGAAGGCCACGCCGCGCGCGGACAGCTCGTCGTACGCCGCCCGGCAGTCGTCGGTCTCCAGGAACAGCGTGCCGGCGGCGCCACGGGCGACCAGGTTGCCGAGCTGCCCGCTGGCGTCGGATCTGCCACGCCGTCGGGCTGACCAGCCTCGGCTCGTTCACGAGCCGGTTCACCGCGGTGTACGGCGCCTCTCCCACGGCGTACCGGGCCTCGTTCCCGGTGTTGCGGAGCAGGGCGGCGGCGCGCTCGAGCCGGCGGCTGAGCAGGTACTGGTGCGGGGTCTCGCCGAACACCCGGCGGAACTCCCGTGCGAGGTGCGCCGGCGACCAGCCCGCCTCCCGCGCGAGGTCGGCGACCCGCAGCGGCGCGGCGTACCTGCGGTCCGCGAGGTCGCGCGCCCGGAGCAGGTGGCGCGACGGATGGGTGGGCACCCGCGGATCGTCCCACGACCCGTATGCTTCTGCGGAGCAGTCCGGCCCCCATCGTCTAGCGGCCCAGGACCCCGCCCTTTCACGGCGGTAGCACGGGTTCGAATCCCGTTGGGGGTGCGAACACACCGCCGATTGTGAAGCGCGGCGGTGCGTGGGTTAGAGTTCCACCGCTTCCGCAAACGAAGTACCTGGCCCCGTAGCGCAGTTGGTTAGCGCGCCGCCCTGTCACGGCGGAGGCCGCGGGTTCGAGTCCCGTCGGGGTCGCCACCGATGCCCCGGATCGCGAGATCCGGGGCATCTGTCATGTGCGGGCAGGCCCCCGGAAGGGCCCGTTCGCGTGTCTCGACGGTTCGGGCGACCCGGCACAATGGCCGCATGCCGGTGGAGATGGAGCCCGCGGAGTTCGACGCGCTGGTCGACCGCGCCCTCGACGACATCCCCGACGAGATCGCCCAGCTGGTGCGCAACGTCGTCGTGCTGGTCGAGGACGACGCCCCCGAGGACGACCCGGACCTGCTCGGGCTGTACGACGGCATCGCGCTGACCGAGCGCTGGGGCGACCCGATGATGGAGCTGCCCGACCGGATCTTCGTCTTCCGCAACAACCTGCTCGACATGTGCGACTCGGTCGAGGAGCTCGAGGACGAGGTGCGCATCACCGTCGTGCACGAGGTCGCCCACCACTTCGGGATCGACGACGACCGGCTGCACGAGCTCGGGTACGCGTGATCCGGGACGCGGAGCGGACCGGATCGTCGGTGGTCGAGCAGCGACCGCGACTGAGCTCGCGAAGTCGCGACGGAGCGTGTCGAGACCCAGTTGGTCTCGCTCACGATGCCAGCACGAACCCGGCCGCACACGCCGCCAGCGCCAGCACGATCGTCGCGCCGGCGTACCCAGCGCCTCGGCGCGGGCCGAGGTCGTGGGTCTGCACGCTGAACGCGGAGTACGTCGTGAACCCGCCGCAGAAGCCGGTCGCCAGCAGGGCGCTCCACGACGACGAGAGCGACAGCGCGGAGAACAGCCCGAGCAGGAACGACCCCGCGACGTTGACCGCGAGGGTCCCGGTGTGGAAGCGCCCGTCCAGCCGGGACGCGAGCAGGAAGCGCAGCGGAGCGCCCACGGCGGCGCCCAGCGCCACGAGCAGCGCGGTCACTCGTCGCCGCCCTCGAGCTCGAAGGCGCGCCGCTCCAGGACCGTCGACCAGTGGTCGGCGACGGCGACCGCGACCAGGCAGGCCGCCAGGGTCCCCAGCAGGTAGGTCGCGGCCACGCCGCCGCGGCCGGCGTCCAGCAGCGCCCGGGTCTGCTCGGAGTACGCCGACAGCGTGGTGAACCCGCCCAGCACCCCGGGACCGAGCGCGACGGCGAGGTCGCGGCGCCGGCGTACCAGCGCGGACGCCGGCAGCAGGGCGAGCAGGAACGAGCCCGCCACGTTGATCGCGAACGTCGCCCAGGGGAACGCGTCCGCGTCCGACGGGAACGCCTCGGTGAGGCCCCACCGGGCCAGGGCGCCGAGCGCGCCGCCGGCCGCCACCGCGGCGAGCAGCCGCGGCACCGGGGCGTCGCTCACGAGATGCTGTTCTGCCGCCTGGACACGGGCAGATCCTGCCACGCCAACGGTGCCTCGCCGTCCCGCTGCCGCACGAACTCCCCGAGGAACCAGCGCTGGAACTGCTGCTGGTCGGGGGTCCGGGCGAGCGACAGCAGCCGCTCCTCGCGGCAGAACGCGTCGGCCAGGTCGAGCAGCTCGATGAACCGGCCGATGGTGGCTGCTGTCGCCCGCGGCATCACGACGTGCAGGTCGGTGGTCGCCGCGCCCGAGTGCAGTGCCTCCTCGATCTGTCCCGCGCCGATGCCGTCCCGGAGGTCGTGCTCCAGCCTCCCGAACAGGTCGGACAGGTCCTTGGCGAGCGGGTACTCCGCCTCGTGCGCGAGCGCCAGCAACCGCACCTCGCGACGGAGCTCCCGGTAGTGCCGCTGGAAGTCGATGAACGACCGCAGCGGCACGCCGAGGATCTCGATGCTCATCTCGTCGGGCGACGGCTCCCGCGGCGGTGCGGGACCCGCGCCGGTGACCACGCCCTCGACCATCGTCTCGCCGCTCCGCGCCGCCGGAACGAACCAGACGACCTTGCCGTCCTCCTCGACCTCGACGCCCCAGGCCGTGGAGCAGCGCGCCACGATGCTCAGGCCCCGCCCGAACGTCAGCAGCAGGTCGTCCTCGTCGTGGGTCTCGCCGCCGGGCAGCACGGGCAGCTCGGTCGTGCCGTCGCGCACCTCGACCCGGGGGTGCTCGCGGGTGCCGCGGACCCGCACGCTCAGCGGGGCGGACGCGTGCAGGAGCGCGTTGGTCACCAGCTCGGAGACGCCCAGCTCGGCGCACTCGACCAGGTCGCTGCGGCCGATGTCGTGGCAGGTGTCGACCACCCAACGGCGTGCGTCCTGCACGCCTCGGGGACCCGAGCCCAAGGACAGGGCGGGCCTGTTCAGCGGCACGGTGGTCTCCGATAGTGGCGGCGGCTGGCGGCGATGCCTTCGACGGCTCGTGTACCCCCGGCCATTCCCCGAGAAACATCGGCGCGGAGCCGCAAATTCATTGGTCTGGACGGGTTCACGCGACGCGATCGGTGGCCGAATCACGGTGTGACGGACGAGACCCTCCCCGATTGCGCCCCGGAGGGGTCGCCACGGAACAATGGGGTACCGCGCGGATGTTCTCCAGACGCGATCGACCGCACATCTGAAAGGGCCCTCTTCATGGCAGCCACCCCGGCAGCTGGCACTTCCCACCGTCACCAGGTCGTGGTGATCGGATCCGGGTTCGGAGGGCTCTTCGGCACCAAGTCGCTGCGGCGCGCGGACGTCGACGTCACGATGATCGCGAAGACGACGCACCACCTCTTCCAGCCGCTGCTCTACCAGGTGGCGACGGGGATCCTCTCCCAGGGCGAGATCGCCCCGCCGACCCGCGAGATCCTCGCGCGCCAGGCCAACGCCCAGGTGCTGCTCGGCGAGGTCACCGGTATCGACCTCGACGCCCGGACCGTCACCTCGCAGGTGCTCGGGCGCGAGACGGTCACGGCGTACGACTCCCTGATCGTCGCGGCCGGCGCGGGCCAGTCCTACTTCGGCAACGACCACTTCGCCGAGTTCGCCCCCGGCATGAAGAACATCGACGACGCCCTCGAGCTCCGCGGCCGCATCTTCGGCGCGTTCGAGCTCGCCGAGCTCGGCGCGACCCGCGGCGAGAACGTCGACCACCTGCTGACGTTCGTCGTCGTCGGCGCCGGCCCCACCGGTGTCGAGATGGCCGGCCAGATCGCCGAGCTCGCGCACCGCACGCTGCGCAAGGACTTCCGCGCGATCAACTCCCGGCAGGCCCGGGTGATCCTGGTCGACGCCGCGCCGCAGGTGCTGCCGCCGTTCGGCAAGAAGCTCGGCGAGAAGGCCAAGCTCGAGCTGGAGAAGCTCGGCGTCGAGGTGGTCCTCGGTGCGATGGTGACCGACGTCGACGAGCGCGGCATCGAGATGAAGTTCAAGGACGGCCGCGTCGAGCGCATCGACAGCGTCACCAAGATCTGGGCCGCCGGCGTCCAGGCGAACCCGCTCGGCCGCACGCTCTCGGAGCAGACCGGCGCCCCGCTCGACCGGGCCGGCCGGATCGCGGTCAACCCCGACCTGACGCTGCCGGGGCACCCCGAGGTGTTCGTGGTCGGCGACATGATCGCCCTCGACAACCTCCCCGGCGTCGCCCAGGTGGCCATCCAGGGCGCCAAGTACGCCGCCAAGGAGATCGACAACCGGCTCCAGGCCAAGCCGTCGCAGGGGCCGTTCACGTACTTCGACAAGGGCTCGATGGCGATCATCAGCCGGTTCCGCGCGGTCGCGCTGATCGGCAAGCTGCGCGTCACCGGCGTCCTCGCGTGGCTGATGTGGCTCGGCCTGCACCTGATCTACATCACCGGCTTCAAGAACCGGGTCACCGCGCTGCTGCACTGGGCGGTGTCGTTCGTCGGCCGGGGCCGCTCCGAGCGCACCACCACCGAGCAGCAGATCTTCGCGCGCAGCGCGCTGAGCCGCCTCAAGCGCGGCGCCGCCGACCTGGTCTCGGACCCCGGGGCGTACGACGCCGCCCGGGCGCTGTTCGAGACCACCCGGCGCGCGGAGCTCGAGGCGCAGGCCGCCGAGGAGGCGCGCCTCACCGACTCCGGCGAGCGCGGCGTCCCCGTCGAGCAGCGGGTCTGACCGAGGCTTCCGGGGCGGCCTTCCCGCGCAATTGAACGGCCAGACTCCAGTTACCGGCGAGTAGGGGAGTCTGAGCGTTCAATTGCGTTCGGACGAGCCCCCGCTACTCGAAGTACCGCGGGTTCCCGGCCTCGATCCGCTCGCGCGCCCAGCGCGGCAGGATGAACAGCCCCTCGGCCTCGACGGTCACGCCCTCGGCGTCCTCGAGGTGCCCGCGCGCCCAGGTCTTGATCCCCTCGGACCGGTCGATCCAGGCCTCGCCGCGCAGGTCGCCGAGCGGGGTGCCGCGTCGGTAGCGCAGCGTGAGCGTGCCGGTCATGCCCGGCTTGCCGCCGGCGCCGGTCGCCTCGCCGAGGAGCTGGTCGAGGATCATCGCCGAGACCCCGCCGTGCACCAGGCCGGGCGGGCCCTCGAACGCGGCGCCGAGGTGGAAGCTCGACCACGCCCGCCCGGACGGGTCGCGCTCGACGACGACCGGCGGCGCGGCGGCGTTCCGCAGCCCCACGACCGGGTTGCCCCAGGGCCGGCCCGGCCGTCGCTGCTGAAGCGGACGCCGTACGGCCCCTCGTGCTGCCGCCGGCGCAGCCGCGCGGTGAGCGCCTCGACCTCCGCCTGGACGGCCCGCACCTCGTGCTCGTCCACCTCGGTGCGGATCGTCGCGTCCACGAGGTCGCGCACCGCCTCGGTGAACGGCCCGTACAGCGCACGCTGCCGCTCGATCTCGTCCTCGGTGATGTCCTCGCGCACGTAACCCGCCACGAAGTCAGATGCTAGAACACGTTCCATTTGCTGGAATGGGCGCATGACCTCGCTCGTCCGTCCCGATCTCCGGCTGCGCGCGTCCTGGGCGGAGGCCGTCGTGGAGTTCGCCGAGGCCGGCGACTTCATGCACGGCTCCGGCCTGTGGGCCTTCGACAACCTGGACACCAGCGAGGACGGCGCGCGGCCGGTCGTCGCGTACCTGCTCCGGCAGGCCGACCCCGACGTGGAGCTGCCCGAGGACCGGGTCCCCTGCACGTACTTCTGGATCGCCGACCGCGACGAGTTCGTCGGCTACCTCGCCCTCCGGCACCGGTTGAACGACTGGCTGCTCGAGGAGGGCGGCCACATCGGGTACGGCGTACGTCCGTCGCGCCGCCGTGAGGGGCACGCCACCCGGGCGCTCGCGCTCGCGCTGGGGGAGGCGGCGGCGCTCGGGCTGGACCGCGTGCTGGTCACCGCGGACGAGGACAACGAGGGGTCGTGGCGGGTGATCGAGGGTGTCGGCGGCGTTCAGGAGGACACCCGCAACGGGAAGCGCCGGTACTGGATCGACACGGCGCGGCAAGCGCCCGCCTGAGCGGGCGCTCGCCGACCCCCTGACGCCCTGTCCTCCGGAGACCTGGCGACCGGCAGGATCCGACTGCCGACTGATGAACGTGACCGGTCGGCGCCGGGTTATGCGCACGTCGCTGTGGTCTGGTCCACAAATAGAGTGAACCGCCGGCGTCTCGGGTCACCGACGGTTCAACAGCCGGAACGCTAGGGGCTGCGGGGCCCACCGCGCGACCGGTTGCGGCCAATTCGGCCCGGTGGAGTAGACCGGTTCCTGCCGAGCTGCGTAGGCCCCGTGGGACTCGAACCCACAACCCATGGATTAAAAGTCCACTGCTCTGCCAATTGAGCTAGGGGCCCGGACACGGGGGACTCTAGCCCGGCGAACCGGCGGCTGCCGCGGGGCGTCCGCACGTGGCCGCGGTCGACCGACGACGTCGGCCCCCGGACGGAATCCGGGGGCCGACGGGGTGGGCGCTCAGCCGACGAGCTCCGGCTCCGCGGCCGGTGCGGGCCGGCCCTCGACGGAGAGGTGCGGCAGCCGGCGGTCGAGCCAGGCGGGCAGCCACCAGTTCGCCCGGCCGAGCAGCGCCATGGTCGCCGGCACCAGGACGATCCGGACGACCGTGGCGTCGACGGCCACGGCGGTGGCGAGGCCGAGCCCGAGCATCTTCAGCGACGGCACCGGGCTGGAGACGAAGCTGAGGAACACCACGACCATGATCAGCGCCGCCGAGGTCACCACCCGGCCGGTGCCGGCGAGGCCGCGGGCCACCGACTCGGTGTTGTCGCCGGTGCGGTCGAACTCCTCGCGGATCCGCGACAGCAGGAACACCTCGTAGTCCATCGAGAGCCCGAACAGGATCGGGAACATGATTACCACGATCAGCGAGGTGATCGGTGTCGGTCCCTCGAGGCCCAGCAGGCTCGCGCCCCAGCCCCACTGGAAGACCGCGACGAGGACGCCGTACGCCGCGCCGATCGACAGCAGGTTCATCAGCGCCGCCTTGAGCGGCACCGCGATGGACCGGAAGACCAGCATCAGCAGCACGAACGACACCGCGATGACCGCGCCGATGAACAGCGGCAGCGTCCGCGCCAGCTGGGCGTTGAGGTCGTCGGTGACCGCCGTGATGCCGGAGACGTACGTGTTGGACGGGATCACGTCGCGGACCCGCTCGATGGTGGCGGACGTCGCCGGGTCGGCGGGCCCGGTGGTCGGGATCGCGGTGAAGACCGTCGTCCCGCCGTCGGCCGAGACCTGCGGCGCGCCGACCGAGGCGATGCCCGGTACGGCGGCGACGTCCCGCGCGGCGGTGGCCGCGCCGTCACCGTCGACGAGCACCAGCAGCGGGGCGTTGATGCCGACGCCGAAGCCCTCGGTCAGCAGGTCGTAGGCCTGGCGGTGCGTGGTCTCGGCGGGGGCGTCGCCGGCCGCGGGGAACGCGGTCTGCATGGCGAGCGCGGGGGCGGCGAGCGTCAGCAGCCCGACGACGGCGGCGAGCAGGTAGGGCCACGGCCGTGCGGAGACGCGGTGCCCGAACCGCCACCAGGCGGTCTGCTCGGCGGGCTTCGCCGGCCGGTGCCGCCGGACGACCCGGCCGGTGTCGATGCGGTCGCCGAGCAGGCCGAGCAGCGCGGGCAGCAGGGTCACGGCGGCCGCCACGGCGGCGAGGACCATGATCGCGGTCGCGAAGCCGATCGAGGTGAGGATGCCGACGCCGGTGATCGCCAGCGCCGAGGTGGCGACCACGACGGTCCCGCCCGCGAACACGACCGCCGCGCCGGAGGAGCCCATCGCGCCGGAGAGCGCGCGCCGGTTGTCCTGGCCGGCGTGCCGGTTCTCGCGGTAGCGGGCGACGACGAACAGCGCGTAGTCGACGCCGACGCCGAGGCCCACCAGGCCGGCGACCGGGATCGCCGAGACCGAGACGTCTTTGGTGCCGGCCAGCAGCGTGATCCCACCGATGCCGGCGCCGACGGCGACCAGCGACAGCCCGATCGGGAGGACCGCGGCCACCGCCGTCCCGAACACGACGAGCAGCACGAGCAGGGCGACCAGCAGGCCGATGCCGACGTGGCCCGAGCTGTCGTCCTGGGCGTTCAGGAACACGGCGTCGCCGCCGAGCTCGACCCGCACGTCCGGTGCCTCCAGGTGGGAGACCGCGTCGGAGAGGACGGCGAACGCCGGCTTGCCCATCTGGCGCTCGGGGACGTCGAGGGTGAGCTCGGCGAACGCGATCCGGCCGTCGGGGGAGATCGTGCCGGCGGCGTACGGATCGGTGACCGTGGCCACGTGGTCGAGGCGCGCCACCTCCGCGAGGACCGCCGCGACGCCGGCGCGGTCGTCCTGCATCGTGGTGCCGTTCCGGGCCTCCATCACGACCAGGGCCGTGCCCTGCGCCGCGTCGGGGAAGTTCTCGTCGAGCAGCTGGAGCGCCCGGTCGCTCTGGCTGCCCGGCGCGGAGAAGTCGTCGGCGAAGCTGCCGCCGCCGCTGGCGGCGAGGACGAGGACGGCGGCCAGGACGGCCGCCCAGGCGGTGATGGTGCGCCACGGGTGACGCGCGCTCGCCATCGCGACGGCGCGGGTGAGTCGGTCCATGATCGTGCCTTTCGGAGCTGGGTCGGAGCTGGGTCCGAGCCGGGTCGGTGCTCGGTGGTGTCCGAGAAGCTAGGAACCGACGTGGTGAGGGGTCGTCACCAGACGTGGTGATTCCGCGTGGTGATCCCGCGTGGTGATCCGGTCAGCGGCGGGTGAGCAGGCGCACCCGGATCCGGTGCAGCCGCGGCATCAGGCCGTAGATGACGATCGGGACCGCGATGGTGGCGAGGACGAACGTGCGCAGCACCGCGCCGGCGTCGGCGAGCCACGGCCCGATGGCCAGGTTGAGGACCGTGAGGGTCGGGAAGACCGCGATCCAGATCATCAGCGCCAGCTGGTGCTTGCTCGGCGGTCCGACGGTGGCGAGGGGGGTGGGCGGGGTCATGGTGGTTCTCCTTCGTGGTGCCCGGCTCAGCAGCCGAGGCGGAATCGGTCGACCGCGGCGCGGACGTCGTCCTCGACGAGGTCGTTGTTGATCGCGATCGCGGCCGCCGAGCCCTCGCCGGCGGCGGTGATGACCTGGGCGCGCGGGTTCACGGCGTTGCCGGCCGCCCACACGCCCGGGATGCTGGTGCGCCCGGTGGCGTCGACGGCCACCCAGCCGTTCTCGTGGACGGCGCAGCCGAGGTCGGTCAGCAGGGCGTCGTGGGGGACGAAGTCGGGCCGGACGAAGACCGCGCCTCGCGGCACGACCTGCCCGGTCGCCAGCTCGACGCCGGTGAGCCGGTCGTCCTCGACGACGAGCCGGGCCACGGGTCCGTCGACGATGCCGACAGCGCGGGCCACCAGCTGCTCGCGCTGGTCGGCGGTCAGCGTGACGCCGTTGCTGAACAGCACCACGTCGGGGGTCCACTGTCGGACCAGCTGCGCGTACGCGATGTCGGCCGCGCTGCCACCGAGGACGCCGAGGGGCTGGTCGCGGACCTCGTGGCCGTGGCAGTAGGGGCAGTGCAGCAGGTCGCGGCCCCACCGCTCCCGGACGCCCGGGAGGTCGGGGATCTCGTCGCGCAGCCCGGTGGTCACCAGGACGTGACGGGCGCCGAGGACGGTGCCGTCCGCGAGCATCACGTCGAAGCGGCGGCCGGCCGGGACGATGCCGGTGGCGGTGCCGGCGACCAGCTCGCCGCCGTACCCGGCGACCTCGGTCCGGCCGGCGGCCAGGAGCTCCGACGGTGGGAGGCCGTCGGAGCCGAGGAAGCCCTGCATGTGGGCGGCCGGGGCGTTGCGGGGCTCGCCGGCGTCGACCACCGCGACCCGCCGCCGGGCCCGGGTGAGGACCAGCGCGGCGGAGAGCCCGGCGGCGCCGCCGCCGACGACCAGGACGTCGTACTCGTTCATGTCGACGAGCGTGCTCGCGCCGGTCCCGCTTCGACAACGGTTGTTGCCGTTTCCGGGAATCGCGCGGTCCAA
Organism: Nocardioides aquiterrae; assembly: GCF_039526625.1. NCBI lineage: Bacteria > Bacillati > Actinomycetota > Actinomycetes > Propionibacteriales > Nocardioidaceae > Nocardioides > Nocardioides aquiterrae. The sequence continues at coordinate 17,538 of NZ_BAAAJE010000024.1, read as the reverse complement.
TGGCGCCATGGACGCAGGTGTGGACCCCATCCTCGCGCTGGTCGGCCCGCGGCTGCGGAAGGTGCGCGAGCAGCGCGGCGTGACGCTGACCGAGGTCGCCGAGGCGACCGGGATCTCCAAGAGCACGCTGTCCCGCCTGGAGAACGGCCAGCGCCGGCCCAGCCTGGAGCTGCTGCTCCCGCTCGCCCAGACCTACCGGGTGCCGATCGACGACCTGGTGGGGGCGCCGGAGGTCGGCGACCCCCGGATCCGGCTCAAGCCGCGCCGGGTGAACGGCCGGACCGTGCTGCCGCTGACCCGGCCCGGCGGCGTCCAGGCGTGGAAGATCGTGATCCCGCGGACCCAGTCGGTGCCGAAGCCCCGCACGCACGACGGCTTCGAGTGGCTCTACGTGCTGTCCGGACGGATGCGGCTGGTGCTCGGCGACCGGGACCTCGTCCTCGGCGCCGGCGAGGCCGCCGAGTTCGACACCCAGGTGCCGCACTGGTTCGGCAGCACCGGCGAGGGGCCCGCCGAGGTGCTCAGCATCTTCGGCCGTCCCGGGGAACGCATGCAGCTGCACGCCCAGCAGGCCATGATGGGTCCCGCGCACTGACCGGAGGGAGCGCGGATGGCCGACGCGCTGCTCGAGACCAAGCTGCTGGCGCCCCGGCCGCGCCGGGAGGCCGTGCCGCGCCCCCGGCTGACCGGCCTGCTGGAGCGGGCCCGGGCCGCCCCGGTCACCCTGGTGTCCGCGCCCGCGGGCTTCGGGAAGACCACGCTGCTGGCCACCTGGCTCGCGGACGCCGGCCGGCCGGTGGCATGGGTGTCCCTCGACGAGCGCGACCGGCAGCCGACGACGTACTGGAGCTACGTGCTGCTGGCCCTGGACCGCGCGGTGCCCGGCTCCGCGGCCGCGGCGCTGACCCTCCTCCAGTCCGGGCAGGCGAGCATCGAGGCCGTGCTCGCCGGGGTCGTCAACGAGCTCAGCGTCCAGGATGGCGAGGTCACGCTGGTCCTCGACGACCACCACCTCGCCGACGGGCCGGAGGTCGCCGCGGGGATGACGTTCCTCGTCGACCATCTGCCTCCCCAGCTGCACCTGGTCGTCAGCACCCGTGCCGACCCCGCGCTGCCGCTCTCCCGGCTGCGCGCCCGGGGCGAGCTCGTCGAGGTCCGGGCCGCCGACCTGCGGTTCGACGCCGACGAGGCGGCGGCGTACCTCAACGACCTCAACGACCTCGGCCTGCCGCCCGAGGAGGTCGCCGTGCTGGAGGCCCGCACCGAGGGGTGGGTCGCGGCGCTGCAGCTGGCCGCGCTCTCGCTGCGCGACCGCGCCGACGCGTCGGGCTTCATCGACCGGTTCGCCGGCGACGACCGGTTCGTCGTCGACTACCTGGTCGACGAGGTGCTCGGCCGGCAGCCGGACGACGTACGCCGCTTCCTGCTCGACACCTCGGTCCTCGAGCGGCTGACCGCGCCGCTGTGCGAGGCCGTCCACGCCGGCGCGCCCGGCAGCGGGCGGGCGATGCTGGACCTGCTGGACCGCCAGAACCTCTTCCTGGTCCCGCTCGACGACCACCGGCGCTGGTACCGCTACCACCACCTGTTCGCGGACGTCCTGCGCGCGCACCTGCTCCAGGAGCGGCCCGGCGACGCCGCCGAGCTGCACCGCCGGGCCAGCCGCTGGTACGCCGCCGGCGGCGAGGTCGAGGAGGCCGTCCGGCACGCCCTCGCCGCCGGCGACGCCGAGGCCGCTGCCGAACTCGTCGAGCTGGCCGTTCCCGGCCTGCGGCGGGAGCGGCGGGAGAGCGTCATCCGCCGGTGGGCGGACCTGCTCCCTGACGAGGTCGTGCGCAACCGCCCGGTGCTCGCCATCGAGCTCGTCGGCGGGCTGATGGCCAGCAACGACTTCGCCGGCGTCGAGGAGCGGCTCGTCGCGGTGGAGGGGATGCTCGCCCGGCCGGCCTCGGAGCTCGTGGTGGTCGACCACGGCGAGCTCGCCCGGGTGCCCGCCTCCCTGGACGTGTACCGCTCGGCGCTCGCGCTCGTCGGCGGCGACCCCGCCGGGGCGATCGACCGGGCCCGGCGCGCGATCGCCGCGGCCCCGGCCGGGGACGACCTGACGATCGCGGCGGCGTCCGCGCTGGCCGGGCTCGCGTCCTGGGCGACCGGGGACGTCGTCGGAGCTCACGAGTCGTACGTCGTCGCCGCCGCCGGGCTGACCCGGATCGGGTACGTCGCCGACGTCCTGGGCTGCACGATCACGATCGCCGACCTCGAGCTCACGCTCGGCCGGCTGCGCGACGCCGAGCGCACGCTGCGCGGCGCCCTCGAGCTCGCCGAGCGCCAGGGGAGCGGCGTGCTGCGGGGCACCGCCGACATGCTCGTGGCGCTGAGCCGCGCAGCCTGGCACCGCGACGACCTGGCCACGGCCGCCGACCTGCTGCGCCGCGCCGACGACCTCGGCGAGGCCGCCGGCCTCCCGCAGAACCCCTACCGGTGGCGGGTCGCGATGGCGCGGCTGCGCGCCGTCGAGCGGGACTGGGCCACGGCCCTCGAGCTCCTCGACGAGGCCGAGCGCGTGTACGTCGGTGACTTCTCGCCGCCGGTGCACCCGGTCCACGCGACCCGGGCCCGGGTGCTGGCCGCCTCGGGCGACGTCGCCGGTGCGGTCGCGTGGGCGGGCGAGCACGGGCTGACGCCGGACGACGAGCTGAGCTACCTCCGCGAGTACGAGCACGTCACGCTGGCGCGGATCCTGCTGGCCCAGGAGCGGCCCGGCGAGGCGGGCGCGCTGCTGGACCGGCTGCTGGCGGCGGCGACCGCCGGGCAGCGCCTGGGCACCGTGATCGAGCTCGAGGTGCTCCGGGCCCGGGCGCTCCGTCTCACCGGGGACGCCGCCGCGGCCGAGGCGGCCCACGCGCACGCGGTGGCGCTGGCCGAGCCCGAGGGCTGGGTCCGCTACCTCGTCGACGCCGCCGCGGACGCGCCGGCCCCGGCGCGCGTCCCGCACGGGGCCCTGGTCGACCCGCTCAGCGACCGCGAGCTCGGCGTACTGCGGCTGCTGGGATCGGACCTCGACGGCCCCGGCATCGCGCGGGAGCTGGTGGTGTCGCTCAACACCGTGCGCACGCACACCAAGCACATCTACACCAAGCTCGGCGTCAACAACCGCCGCGCGGCGATCACCAAGGCCCACCAGCTCGGGCTGCTCTCCCGGGTCACCACCGGGTTCACCACATGATGTGACGACGGGTCGCCCGCCCGGCTCCTAGCGTCCCGACCATGGACACCCGCTGGTACGAGATCCGACTCGACGGCCGCCTCGACGAGCGCTGGGCGTCGTGGTTCGACGGCATGACCGTCGAGGCCGAGCCCGGTGGCATCACCGTGCTGCGCGGGCAGGTGGCCGACCAGGCCGCCCTGCACGGCCTGCTCGCCCGCCTGCGCGACCTCGGACTGCCGCTGATCTCGGTCCGACCCGACGACGAAGAGCGATGACGAGCGCCGGGCATCACGCCGGCTCGGCACGCCGGAGAAGCCGAACCTGCACCGCCCCGGATGAGATTTCCGGGTCGGGATGGTTGGCAGCAGGGCGTGGATTGGTAACGTAGGCCTCGCAGAAGGTGCAAGTTCCACAGGTATGACGCCCGCGGAGTTTGTGATCCAACGGCGTTTCTTCTTTCGTGGGCCTGCCACTCACGCAAGTCGGAGCGACGTTTCACCGCATCTGATGCGGACCGCCGAAGTGGCGGTTCTCGCCCCGACTAAGGAGTATCGAGCACATGGCTCAGGGCACTGTTAAGTGGTTCAACGCGGAGAAGGGCTTCGGCTTCATTGCGCAGGAGGACGGCGGCGACGACGTCTTCGTGCACTACTCGGCGATCCAGTCGCAGGGCTACAAGTCCCTCGACGAGAACCAGAAGGTCGAGTTCGACGTCACCCAGGGCCCGAAGGGCCCGCAGGCGGAGAACGTCCGCCCGCTCTGACAGCGGGCAAGACACGGCCTTCGGACCGGTCTTCGGGAAGGGGTCTCACCCGTCGGGGTGGGGCCCCTTCTCCGTACCCGGGCACGGCTCCTGGTCACGGTCGCCCATGTGGGGGATGCCTCATGGCCCGGACGGGCCAATTTCGCGGCCTGGGCGTTTGGCACCCGTGACCCTCGGGCAACGTTTCCGTTATCGAGGAGGTCCGGACGTATGCATAGGAGGAGTGGTGAGGTGCACGATCAGTTCGACGTGACCCTCGAGGACTCCGACCTCCTGGGCGAGGTGGAGCTCACCACGAACCTGATCATCGCGGCGAGCGAGTCGGACGACCACCTGTCGGAGGACCAGATCGACCAGATCCTCGGGGTCGTCCCGGAGCCGCGTCAGGAGGGCTGAGCCCGCCCGGCAAATACCCCCACCGGGTATGCTCCCAGGTATGGCGGAGCACGAGCACGGCTACATCCACCGCAAGGACGACTACCTCAAGCGGCTGCGCCGCATCGAGGGGCAGGCGCGCGGCCTCCAGCGGATGGTCGAGGACGAGAAGTACTGCATCGACATCCTCACCCAGGTGTCGGCGATGACCAAGGCCCTCCAGGCCGTCTCCCTCGGCCTGCTCGAGGAGCACATGAGCCACTGCGTGCTCGACGCCGCCCGCGCGAGCGAGGCCGAGGGCGAGGCCAAGGTCTCCGAGGCGGTCGAGGCGATCTCGCGGCTCGTGAAGAGCTAGCGGAGACGCGTCAGCGGATCCGCTGATGGTGGTCGAGCGAGCCGCGCGACTGAGGAACGAAGTCGCGACCGGCGTGTCGAGACCCGGTCGCGGGCTGGACCGATCGTTCAATTGCTCGCTCAGACTGGGTTACGCGCCGGTAGCGGCAGGATTTCCCAGCAATTGAACGATCCCGCCCGGTTCGAGCCCACACCCACGAGGACGCTCAGCAGGTCGCGAACAGCACCGGCCCGCTGGACAGGTCCGAGAGCACGTAGCTCCCCTCGGTCGGCTCGAGGTCGAGCGTGACGACGTTCCCGTCAGCGGTCGCCGACGCGACCGAGAACCGGTCGGAGAAGTCGCCGCCCTGGCCCGGGGCCGGCCCGCTCGCCAGCTTCGCCCGGGTGTCGGCGTTCGTGCGGGCCTGGTCGCCGTTCTCGAACGCCATCGCCACCCGGACGTCGCCGCCGGGCTGCACCGACATCGCGAAGCCGTCGACCGGGTTCACCTCGCCGGCCTGGTCGACCAGCTGCTTCGCCTCCTGCTGGTCGGACTCGTCGGCGTGGCTCATCGCCAGCGCCGAGCAGGTGTACGGCCCGTCGTACACCGACGCCGACAGCGGCTCGCCGGATGCCGCGATCGCGTCTCGCATGCCCGACGGCAGGTCGCCGTCGCCGAGGGAGGCCACCGTCCGGCCGAGGTAGCCCTCGGTGTCGCTGGTCAGCACCAGGTGCTCGGCGGCGTCGAGCGCGACGTACTGCAGCTCCGGCGTCAGGTCCGCGCCGATCGTGGGCAGCAGCGCGCCGCCGCCCAGCCAGACCTCACCGTCCGTCTCGCCCGTCGCCGGCCGGGTGAAGCCCGCCTGGGCGAGGTCGTCGGCGATGGCGCCGAAGTCGGTGCCGTCCGGCATCCGCAGGATCACGACCGCGCCCTGGTCGGACTGGCTGAACAGCTCCCACTGCGCGGTCGCGGGGGAGAACCCGAAGTGCGCCTGGAGCACCCGCGCCGACTGCACGAGCGCCGACGTCGAGGTCAGGTCGCGGTCGAAGCCGTCGTCGAGGAACGACTGCACGTCGCCCGCCGGCGAGGAGCCGTCGAGGTGCACTTCGAGCGCGGCCCGCACGCCGGCCCAGTCGGTGTACGACAGCCGCTCCGCGTCGGCGGGCGCGTACGCCGTCGCGCGCTCCAGGTCGGTCCGGCCGCGGTCCCGCCACCAGCCGATCGCGACCACCGCGGCCACCGCCACGAGCACGACGGCGAGGCCGACCGCGATGGCGATCGTCAGGCGTCTGCGCACCGTGTGAGACTAGCGGCATGCCCGCGAAGGACGTGCTCGCCGCAGGCGCGGTCGTCTTCCGCTCTGGCAAGCGGGTGCTGCTCGTCCACCGGCCCCGGTACGACGACTGGTCGTTCCCCAAGGGCAAGCTCGACCGCGGCGAGCACGTGGTGGCCGCCGCCGTCCGGGAGGTCGCGGAGGAGACCGGGCTCCACGTGCGGCTGGGCCCGCCGCTGCCCGGCCAGCGCTACCCGGTGGCGGGCGGGCGGATGAAGGCGGTGTCCTACTGGGTCGGCCGGGTCGTCGGGTCCGAGGACGTCAGCGGCTACCGGCCGAACGCCGAGATCGACCGGGTCGAGTGGGTGCCGTACGCCGAGGCCCTCGAGCGGCTCACCCACGAGCACGACGCCGACACGCTGCGGGCGGCGTACCCCTTGCGGCGCAAGACCCACGCCCTGGTGGTGCTGCGCCACGGGGACGCCCGCTCGCGCCGCGCCTGGCGGCGCCAGGACGACCGGCTCCGCCCGCTGCTCCAGGCCGGGCGGCAGCAGGCGCAGCGGGTGATCCCGCTGCTCGCGGCGTACGGCGTGACCCGGATCGTCAGCTCGAGCAGTACCCGCTGCGTGGAGACCGTCGGGCCCTACTCCGACGTCACCGGCTGGAAGCTCGAGCTCGAGGACGGGCTGAGCGAGGAGGACGCGACCGCCACCGGCGTCCTGGCGATCATCGACGAGCTGGTCGCCGCCGACGAGGGGGCGGTGGTGTGCACCCACCGCCCGGTGCTCCCGACGATCTTCGACGCGCTGGGCATCCCCGACCCGAAGCTGGCGCCCGGCGCGATGCTGGTGGTGCACCTGCGCAAGGGCGCAGTCGTGGCGACGGAACTCCACCAGGTGCACTGACGTCAAGGCCTCCGGGCCTCGTTCACGTGATGTCCGTCTCGTGACCGGCTCGACGTCGCCGAGTGGGCGGTTCGAGTTCACCGCTCGTTCACCGTCGACCGCGGATCCGTCCACCTCCGCTCCCTAACTTCGCTGGCGACAGAACAGACGAAACCCAGGAGTGTCGAAGTGATCCGCACCTCCATCCGCCGGGCCGTCGTGCCCGGCATCGCCGTCCTCACGCTCGCCCTGACCGGGTGCGGCGCCAGCAACGAGACCAGCGCCGGCGGCGACAACGGCGGCAGCACCAGCGGCAGCCTCAGCGGTGAGCTCGCCGGCGGCGGCTCGAGCGCGCAGGACTCCGCCCAGCAGGCCTGGCGGGCCGGTTTCCAGGGCGAGAACCCCGACGTCACCATCACCTACGACCCGGTCGGGTCCGGTGGCGGCCGGGAGAGCTTCAACTCCGGCGCCTACGCGTTCGCGGGCTCCGACTCCTACCTCACCGACGACGAGGGCGAGCTGTCGGCGGCCAAGAAGCGCTGCGGCGGCGAGGACCCCGTCGAGGTCCCGGTCTACGTCAGCCCGATCGCGGTCATCTACAACCTCCCGGGTGTCGACGAGCTCAAGCTCGACGCGAAGACCGTCGCGATGATCTTCGACGGCAAGATCACGAAGTGGAACGACCCGGCGATCGCCGCGCTCAACGACGGCGTCGACCTGCCCAGCACCGCGATCTCCCCGGTGCACCGCTCCGACGACTCCGGCACCACGCAGAACTTCACCGACTACCTGAACAAGGCCGGCGGCGGCGCGTGGAGCCACGACCCCGACGGCGTGTGGCCGATCAAGGGCGGCGAGGCGGCCGAGGGCACCTCGGGCGTGGTCGCGGCCGTCAAGGGCGGCGAGGGCACCATCGGGTACGCCGACGAGAGCCAGGCGCAGGGCCTGGGCATCGCGTCGCTCCAGGTGGGCTCGGAGTTCACCGCGCCGTCCGCCGAGGGCGCCGCCAAGGCGCTCGCGGTCTCCCAGCCGGCCCCGACGGCGACCGACACGATGCTGGCCTACGACATCGACCGCACCACGACCGAGTCGGGCGCCTACCCGCTGCTGCTGGCGTCGTACGCGATCGCCTGCCAGCACTACGACGACGCCAACGAGGCCGACCTGGTCAACGGGTTCCTCTCCTACGTCGTGTCCGACGCCGGTCAGCAGGCGGCGGCCCAGCAGGCCGGCTCCGCCCCGCTCGACGCGTCGATCGCGGCGAAGGTGCAGGAGGTCGTCGGCGCGATCTCGGCCAAGTGATCGGTGCTACGTGACCCTCACCGCCCCGACTGAAGCGCCCGGGAAGCCGGTCGTCCGCCTGGGCGACCGGCTCTTCTCGGGCACCGCCCGCGTCGCCGCCATGCTGATCATGGCGGCGCTCGCGGGCGTCGCCGTGTTCCTCGTCATCGAGGGCCTGCCCGGCCTGACCGCCCCCGCGGACATCTACCGCCCGGCCCACGACTTCTGGTCGTACGTCGGGCCGCTCGTCTGGGGCACCGTCCTCGCCGCGGTCGTCGCGCTGGTCATCGCCGTCCCGTTCTCGATCGGCGTCGCGCTGTTCATCTCGCACTACGCGCCGCCGCGGATCGCCGCGCCGATCGCGTACGTCATCGACCTGCTCGCCGCGATCCCCTCGGTCGTCTACGGCCTGTGGGGCGGCCTGGCGCTGGCCGGCTCGATCACGCCGGTGATCGACTGGCTGTACGACCACCTGGGCTTCCTCCCGTTCTTCGCCGGGCCGCCGTCGGTGACCGGCCGGACCATGCTGACCGCCGGCATCGTGCTGGCGATCATGGTCATCCCGATCACCACCGCGATCTCCCGCGAGGTGTTCGCCCAGACGCCCCGCCTGCACGAGGAGGCGGCGATGGCGCTGGGCGCCACCCGCTGGGAGACGATCCGGCTGGCGGTCTTCCCGTACGCGCGCTCCGGCGTCGTCTCGGGCGTGATGCTCGGCCTCGGCCGCGCCCTCGGCGAGACGATGGCGGTGGCGATGGTGCTGTCGGCCACGCCGGTCGTCACCCTGAACCTGATCTCGAACAGCAACCCGGCCACGATCGCGTCCAACATCGCCGCCAACTACAAGGAGGCGACCCCGGACCGGCAGGCCCTGCTGATCGCCACCGGCCTGGTCCTGTTCCTCGTGACCTTCGCCGTCAACTTCGCCGCCCGGCTGATCGTGGCGCGCAGCGAGCGGAAGGTGACCCGATGACCACCACGCCGATCGACCAGGACTTCGAGGCCGTCAGCGCCGGCCTGGTCCAGCCGCAGCTGCCCCGCTGGGCCGAGCTGCTCGTCGGCGCGATGGCGCTGGCCGTGGCCGGCCTGCTGACGATGGTGCTCGGCTGGAGCCTGGCCGGCGGGGCCGTGGTCGCGGGACTGCTGTTCGTGGTCGGCATGCCGACCTGGTCGCGCGTGGTCGAGGGCGGCCGCGCGGCCGTCGACCGGCTGGCGACCTGCCTGGTGTGGGGCGCGTTCGTCGCCGTCCTCGTGCCGCTGGTGTGGCTGATCTGGCTGGTGCTGGAGAACGGGCTCGGCGCGATCGACGTCGAGTTCCTCACCTACTCGATGCGCGGCATCGTCGGGGACGGCGGCGGCATCTACCACGCCCTGATGGGCACCCTGCTCGTCACGCTCGCCGCGACGATCATCTCGGTGCCGATCGGCCTGTTCACCGCGATCTACCTCGTCGAGTACGGCAAGGGCAGCCGGCTCGCGCGGGTCACGACGTTCCTCGTCGACGTGATGACCGGCATCCCCTCGATCGTGGCGGGCCTGTTCGCGCTGGCCCTGCTGGTGCTGATCTTCGGGCCGGCGATCCGCATCGGCTTCGGCGGCTCGATCGCCCTGGCCCTGCTGATGATCCCGACCGTGGTGCGGTCGGCGGAGGAGATGCTCCGGCTGGTGCCGAGCGACCTGCGCGAGGCGTCGTACGCCCTGGGCGTGCCGAAGTGGCGCACGATCGTGAAGGTCGTGATGCCCACGGCGTTCGGCGGCATCGTGACCGGCATCGTGCTCGCGATCTCGCGGGTGATCGGCGAGACCGCGCCGCTGCTGATCGTGGCCGGCGCGACCGACTCGGTGAACATGAACCTGTTCAACGGCCGGATGATGACCCTGCCCGTCTACATCTTCAGCCAGTACAGCTCGCCGGGCGTGCCGGCGTTCGGCACCGACGGTCCCCCGCCGGGCTACGCGCGGGCCTGGGGCGCCGCGCTGGTGCTGATCGGGATCGTGATGGTCCTCAACCTCGTCGCGCGCGTGCTCCAGAAGATGTACGCCCCCCAGACCGACCGGCGCCGCTGAGCGCACCGAAGAGAGAACACCATGGCCAAGAGCATCGATGTCTCCGACCTCGACATCTACTACGGCGACTTCAAGGCCGTCGAGGGCGTCAACATGACCATCCGCGCCAAGGCGGTCACCGCGTTCATCGGCCCGTCCGGCTGCGGCAAGTCGACCTTCCTGCGGGCGCTGAACCGCATGCACGAGGTGATTCCCGGGGCCCGGGTCGAGGGCAAGGTGATGGTCTCGGGGCAGTCGCTGTACGAACCGAGCGTCGACCCGGTCGCCGTACGTCGTCAGATCGGCATGGTCTTCCAGCGGCCGAACCCGTTCCCGACCATGTCGATCTACGAGAACGTCCTGGCCGGCATGCGGCTGAACGCGAAGAAGCTCGCGAAGGCCGAGGCCGACGACATCGTCGAGCGGTCCCTGCGCAGCGCGAACCTGTGGACCGAGGTCAAGGACCGCCTCGGCAAGCCCGGCATGGGCCTGTCCGGCGGCCAGCAGCAGCGCCTCTGCATCGCCCGCGCGATCGCCGTGTCGCCCGAGGTGCTGCTCATGGACGAACCCTGCTCGGCCCTGGACCCGATCTCGACCTCCGCGATCGAGGACCTGATCCACGAGCTCAAGTCCGAGTACACGATCGTCATCGTCACCCACAACATGCAGCAGGCCGCCCGCGTCTCCGACGACACCGGCTTCTTCAACCTCAAGGCCGCCGGCCAGCCCGGCCACCTCGTGGAGTTCAACCCCACCGACAAGATGTTCACCAACCCCGACGAGGAGTCCACCGAGGCCTACATCTCGGGCCGCTTCGGGTGACGTCTTGGGGGGATAGTCCCTGACGAAAATGTCCGCGCTCTGGTCCGTGGACGACATTCCGGTCAGGGACTACCCCGGTTGAGGGCCTGTGGATGACGATCCCGCCCACGCCCGCAAACGGGCAGGGTCGTTGCATGGATCTCTCGGGGGTGACGCGACCGGTCGTGATCCCGGTGCGCCTCGATGCCAGCGGGCAGCGGGGTCCGACACCCGGGGCAGCGCGCGGTCCGCGGTGGCGCACGTCGAGTCACGGCTTCCGGGTGCCGTCCTGGGTGGACGGCGCCGTGGTCGACCAACGGGTGGTCGAGGCCGCCGCGGCGTTGCAGGAGGACTACGGCGGCGTCACCGGGTGGGCAGGACTGGGCTGGCTGAGTCCTCGCTGGTTCGACGGCACGCCGTGGGGTGGTGGGCCGACCAGGCCCGTCACCCTCGCCGTCGGCGGCAACCGCTGGACCCGCCAGCAGAAGTACTTCGAGACGTCGGAGGAGCGTCTTGCTCCGGGCGATCTGATCGTGGTCGACGGACTTCGGATCACCACACCCGTGCGGTCGGTCCTGTTCGAGATGCGGTACGCGCGCAACGCACGGGACGGCGCGATCAGCCTGTCGATGGCGTGTTACGACGACCTCGTCTCGATCGACGAGGTCGCGGCGTACGCCGCGACGCTCAACGGCTGGACCGGCATCCCCCAGGCTCGAGAGGCTCTTGCGCTCGCTTGCGAGAACGCGTGGTCCCCGCGCGAGGTCGCCATGAGCCACGTGTGGATGCTCGACGCCGAGCTGCCGCAGGTCCGCTACAACTGCCCGGTCTTCGACCTCGGCGGGCGCCACATCGGCACCCCGGATCTGCTCGATCCAGTGGCCGGGGTCTACGGACAGTACGACAGTGCCCTCCATCTCACCGGAGCGCGCCGGGCGATCGACCTGGACCGCGACGAGCGCTTCCTCCGCCACGGCTTGGAGGGGGCGATCATGCTGCCCGGTGACGTCGTCGATCCGACGGCGTTCGTCCGGCGGCTGCGGGCGGCGTACGACCGGGCGGCGGGAAGGTCGTCAGCGGGCCGCCACTGGACCGTCGAGCAGCCACCGTGGTGGATCGACACCACGACCGTCGCGGCGCGGCGCGCACTCGACTCGACCCTGCGCGCCCGCCTGCTCGCTCATCGGGCTGCCTGACCTGGAGGGGTAGTCCCTGACGGAAATGTCGCCGCACCCGCCCAGCGAGAGCATTTCCGTCAGGGACTATCCCCCCGGAACGGCCCTACTGACCGATCACCGCGTGCAACACCACGTAGCACCCGGCGGCGACGAGACCGGCCATGGGGAAGGTGAGGACCCAGGCGGCGACGATCGAGCGGGCGACACCCCAGCGGACGGCGGAGAAGCGCTTGGTGGCGCCGGCGCCCATGATCGCGGAGGTGATGGTGTGGGTGGTCGAGATCGGGGCGTGGAAGACGAACGCGGTCGTGTAGAGGACACCCGCGCCGACCGACTCGGCCGCGAAGCCCCGGGCCGGGTCGAGGTGGATGATCCGGCGGCCGAGGGTGCGCATGATCCGCCACCCGCCGGAGTAGGTGCCGAGCGAGATCGCGCCGGCGGCGGCGACCACGACCCACAGCGGGAGGTCGGCCTGCGGCTCGCCGTTCGAGTCCAGGTAGTAGCCGGCGGTGGTGAGCGCCAGGAAGATCACGCCCATCGTCTTCTGGGCGTCCTGCAAACCGTGGCCGAGCGCGAGCGCCGCGGCCGAGACGGTCTGGGCGCCGCGGAAGCCGCGGAAGACCCGGTGCGGGTTTCGCCGTCGGAAGATCCACAGGATCGCGAGCATCACGAGGAACGCCGCGGCGAAGCCGAAGAGCGGCGAGACGACCATCGGGATGATCACCTTGTCGAGGATCTTGTGCCAGTGCACGATGTCGGTCCCGCTGGCGGCCAGTGCGGCGCCGACCAGGCCGCCGATCAGCGCGTGCGAGGACGACGACGGCAGCCCGAAGTACCAGGTGATCAGGTTCCAGACGATCGCGCCGAGCAGGCCGGCGAGTACGACGACCAGCCCGTGGTTGCCCGCGGGCGGTGTGATCACCTCGCTCACCGTGTGCGCGACCTCCTGGCCGAGGAGCGCGCCGACGAAGTTCATCACCGCGGCCAGGATCAGCGCGATCCGCGGGGTGAGCGCCCGGGTGGAGACCGACGTGGCGATGGCGTTGGCCGCGTCGTGGAACCCGTTGGTGTAGTCGAAGCAGAGGGCGACGACGACTACCGCGATGACGATCGCGATGTCCATCCGGTCAGGACTCCTTGACCGCGATCTGCTCCACGATGTTGGCGACCTTCTCGAACGCGTCGATCGCCTCCTCGAGAGACTCGACGATGTCCTTGAGCTTGAGCACCTCGATGGTCTTGTACTCGCCGCTGAACAGCTTGGCGAGGGTACGCCGGTGGTTCTTGTCGCCGGCGTTCTCGAGGCGGTTCACCTCGATCCAGTACTCCTCGAGCGACTGCATCGACTGCAGGTTCGGCATCGCCGCCGCGGTGAGCTCCGCGCAGCGCTGCAGCACCTCGACCTGGGTCGAGAGCTCGGCGGGCAGCTCCTTGACCTCGTAGAGCAGGATCAGGTCGACGACCTCGTCCATCATGTCCATCACGTCGTCCAGGCCGGAGCCCAGCGCGTAGATGTCCTCGCGGTCGAACGGCGTCACGAAGGTCGAGTTGACCTTCCGGATCAGCTCGTGGGTGGTCTCGTCGGCCGAGTGCTCGGCCTCACGCATGCGTCGCGCCACGTCCTCGTGGTCGGCGGTCTCGCTGAGCATCTCCGCCAGCAGCGCGGCCCCCGTGACGAGGTGCTGCGCTGCCCGGGTGAAGAGGTCGTAGAAGGACGTGTCGACGGGCCGGAATCGCAAACCCACGGATAACTCCTGAGGAGGAGGGAGCAAACGCGGAACAGCCTAGGGGGTGCAGTCCCGAAACGCGCAAGCGAGGGTCAGCGACGCCGCCGCTGCCGGTCGATCAGGGCCTCCTGCAGGTGCACGTGGCCGTCGTTGCGCGTCCACACGCCGTCGCTGTCCAGCAGCCACGCGTTGGTGTCGGGATCGAAGGCCAGGTCGAGCAGGTCGCCGACCGACCGGACCTCGTCCTCGCCCGGCAGCCGCACCAGCACCTCGACCCGCCGGTCCAGGTTGCGGTGCATCATGTCGGCCGACCCGATCCAGGCCTCGGGCTCGCCGCCGTTCTCGAACCAGAACACCCGGCTGTGCTCGAGGAACCGGCCCAGCACCGACCGGACCGTCACGGACTCCGACAGCCCGGGTACGCCGGGCCGCAGCGCGCAGATGCCGCGCACCAGCAGCTCGACCGGGACGCCGGCCTGCGACGCGAGGTAGAGCGCGTCGATGACCGCCTCGTCGACCACCGAGTTCGCCTTGATCCGCACCCGCGCCGGCCGGCCGGCCTGGTGGTGGGCGATCTCGCGGTGGATCCGCTCGACGAGCCCGTCGCGGATCGAGTCCGGGGCGACGAGGAGCTGGTCGTACGTCGCGTTGCGCGACCAGCCGGACAGGTTGTTGAACAGGTGCGCGGCGTCCTCGCCGATCCGCTCGTTGGTGGTGATCAGCCCGAGGTCCTCGTACGTCCGGGAGGTCTTCGGGTTGTAGTTGCCGGTGCCGATGTGGAGGTAGCGGCGGATGCCGTCGGGCTCGTCGCGCACCACCATCGCGACCTTGCAGTGCGTCTTGAGTCCGACCAGGCCGTAGACGACGTGGCAGCCGGCCTGCTCGAGCTTGCGCGCCCAGCGGATGTTGGCCTGCTCGTCGAAGCGGGCCTTGATCTCGACGATCACCAGCACCTGCTTGCCGGCCTCGGCGGCGTCGATGAGCGCGTCGATGATGGGGGAGTCGCCGGAGGTCCGGTACAGCGTCTGCTTGATCGCGAGCACGTGCGGGTCGGCCGCGGCCTGCTCGATGAAGCGCTGCACGGACGTGGCGAACGAGTCGTACGGGTGGTGCAGCAGTACGTCGTGGCGGCGGGCCGCCTTGAACACGTCGACGGGTGCCGCCGACTCCACCTCGGCCAGCCGCGGGTGGGTGGTCGGCAGGAACGCCGGGTACTTCAGCTCGTGCCGCGGCAGGTCGGCGATGTCGTGCAGCCCGCGCAGGTCCAGCGGGCCACGGAGCTTGAACACCTCCTGGTCGGAGACGCCGAGCTCGGTGACCAGCAGGTCGAGCACCTGCGGCGCGATCGACTCCTCGACCTCGAGCCGCACCGGCGGGCCGAACCGGCGCCGCAGCAGCTCCTTCTCGAGCGCGGCGAGCAGGTTCTCGGCGTCGTCCTCCTCGACCTCGAGGTCCTCGTTGCGGGTGACCCGGAAGGTGTGGACCTCGAGCACCTCCATGCCGGGGAAGAGCCGCTTGAGGTGCTCGCCGATCACGTCCTCGAGCGGCACGAAGCGCTGGTTGCCGACCGGCACGAACCGCTCGAAGATCGGCGGCACCTTCACCCGCGCGAAGTGCTCCTTGCCGGTCTTGGGGTTGCGCAGCAGCACGGCCAGGTTCAGCGACAGCCCGGAGATGTAGGGGAACGGGTGCGCGGGGTCGACGGCCAGCGGCGTCAGCACCGGGAACACCCGGTCGCGGAACAGCCGCTTGCAGAGCTTCTGCTCCTCGCGGTCCAGGTCGTCCCAGCGCACCAGCTCGATGCCGGCGTCCGACAGCGCCGGCACGATGTCGTCGCGGAACACCCGGGCCTGCCGCTCGGACAGCTCGCGGGTGGTGGTGAGGATCAGGTCGAGCACCTCGGTCGGCATCAGCCCGGAGGCGGCCGGTACGGCGACGCCGGCCGCGATCCGGCGCTTCAGGCCGGCCACGCGGACCATGAAGAACTCGTCGAGGTTGCTGGTGAAGATCGCCAGGAACCGGGTCCGCTCCAGCAGTGGGAGCTGCGGGTCCTCGGCGAGCTCGAGCACCCGCTGGTTGAACCGCAGCCAGGACAGCTCGCGGTCCAGGAACCGGTCCTCGAACTTCTCGACCGCCGCGAGCGCCTCGTGGTCGGGCACGTACGGCGGCTCGACGTCGAACGTCTCCTCGGGCACGCCCTCGCCGTGGGCGGTGGGCTGCAGGCTCTCGAGGGACATGCCAGACAGTCTGGCACCGTCCGGTGAACGGTAGGTTGCGGATCGTGAGCATGCTCGAGCGCCTGGAGTCGGCCGTCCTGCGTGTGGTCCTCGCGCTCCCCGAGCGGCTGCAGCGGCTCCTGGCCGGCCGGCGGGTGGTGCACGACGGGCAGACCCTGGCCACCGACACCCAGCTGATGCTCCGCCTCCAGCGGCTCACCCGCGAGCGCGGCGCGGAGACGCTGCCGATCCCGCAGGGCCGCGAGGCGATCCTGCGGCACACCCGCCTGGCCGCCGGCCGCCAGCCGGTCGGCGCGGTCCGCGACCTCGCCGTCGCGGGGCTGCCGGCCCGCCTCTACACGCCGACGCACGCCGCGCCCAGCGGCCCGCTGCTGCTGTTCTTCCACGGCGGCGGCTTCATGTACGGCGACCTCGGCTCGCACGACGCCGCGTGCCGCTTCGTGGCCCAGCGGTCCGGTGTCCGGGTGCTCGCGGTCGACTACCGGCTCGCCCCGGAGCACCCGTTCCCGGCGGCGTACGACGACGCGCTGGCGGCGTACCGCTGGCTGCTCGACCACGCCGCCGAGGTCGGCGCGGACGCCGAGCGGCTCGCGGTGGGCGGCGACTCCGCCGGCGGCAACCTCGCGGCCGGCGTCGCGATCGAGGCGGCCCGCGAGGGCCTCCCGCTGGCGTTCCAGCTGCTCGTCTACCCGGCCACCGACGCGATCCGGCAGACCGACAGCGCCGCGGCGTACGCCGACGGCTTCTACCTCACGCGGGCGTTCATGGACCTCGCGAACGCCACCTACGTCGCCGACACCGACCCGAAGGACCCGCGGGTCTCGCCGCTGTACGCCGACCTGCCCCGCGGCCTCGCGCCGGCGTACGTCGTGACCGCCGGCTTCGACCCGCTGCGCGACGAGGGCGAGGCCTACGCGCGCAAGCTCTCCGACGCGGGCGTGCAGGTCGAGCTGCGCCGGTTCCCCGACCAGATCCACGGGTTCTTCAACGTCGTCGGTGTCGGTCGCTCGGCGCGGGCCGCGACCGCCACCATCGCCGCGAATCTGAAGGCTGCCCTGGCCTAGCGGTCCGGACCGATCAGCGCCGGAAGAAACCCTTCTTCTGGGTCTGCAGCTCCAGCAGCTCGGCCCGGGTCCGCTCCAGCTCGACCGCGAGGTCGCGCGCCTTCTCCTCGGCCTCCGCGCGCTCGCGCATGGCGTCCTCGGCGATCTCGGCCTGGCGGCGTACGGCGGCCTCGACGGCGCTGCGGTCCGCGGCTCGCTGGGCGGCGGCCTCCTCGGCCTCCTCGCGCAGCCGGGCCTGCTCGGCGGCCGAGCGCTCGGCCGCCTCGCGCGCCTGGACGGCGGCGTCCAGCCGCGCCAGGGCGTCGCGCAGCTGCTCCTCGGCCGCCCGCTGCGCGGTGACGTCCTGCACCTGCAGGAAGAGGTAGAG
>NZ_BAAAJE010000023.1:132660-136863 GCF_039526625.1 Nocardioides aquiterrae | reverse complement strand
AGCTGGAGGAGCGGCGCCCGCTGCTGGCGGGCCCGCCCGCCGAGCGCCCGGGCCGTGGCGTCGAGCCCGGCGACCTCGGGCGCGGGGTCCAGGAAGGACACCGCCTGGGGGTTGGCGGTCATCCGGTCCGCGACCCCGGCGGCCTCGGCGGCCAGCCGGTCGGCGTCGAGCGGGAGGGCGGTCACCAGCGCGGCCAGCTCGGCCTCGCGGGCGCCGGCCGCGGCCGCGTCGGCCGCGACCTGGTCGGCGGCGGTCGCGGCACCGTCCAGCCCGTCCCGGGCGGCGCGGAACTGCTGGACCTCCATCGAGGCGTTGCGGCGCACCTGCGCGAGCGTGTCGTCGAGCCGGGCCCGGCCGGCCGCCGCGGCGTCCACCCGCTCGCGCACGCCGGCCAGGCAGGTGGCGTCGTACGTCGACTCGAGGTGGCCGACCGTGACCCGCGCGTCGGCGATCGCGGCGTCGAGGGTGCCGGCGCGCCGCTCGAGGGCGGCCAGGTCGGTCGCGAGCGCGGCCCGGTAGTCGTCGAGGCCGGTCAGCCAGGACTCGTGCGCCGCCAGGGCGTCCGCGGCGGCCGCCAGCCGCCGGGCGGCGTCCCCGAAGTGGAGCTGGGCGCCGAGGGCCTCGGCGTCGCGGGCGCCCTGCTCGGCCGCGGCCGGGGCGCCGTCCTGCTCGCCGGTCGCGTACCCCTCGGACTGGCGGCGGTCGATCAGCGCGCCGACGCGGCGGGCGGACTCGCGGAGCTCGGCCACCCGGGCCGGGAGCCGGTCGCGCACCTCCTCGAAGGCCGCCACGGCGGCCTCGACCGCGTCCAGCTGGGCACGGGCCGCCGTGAGCGCGGCGGTCGCCTCCCGCACCGGCTGGACGCCGGCGGTCGCGCCGTCGGCGTCCAGGTCCGGGAGCCGGTCCACGGCGTACGCCTGGGAGAGATCGAGGTACGTCGCCGAGGCCTGCTCGAGCGCGGCGGTCGCCGCCCGGTGGTCGGCGCGCACCTGGAGCACGGTCGCGTCCTGGACGTCGGGCAGCGACGCCACCCGCGCGTCGACGTACTCCCGGCCCTGGTCGAGCTCCATCCACGCGGCGGCCATCTCGTCGGTCGCCCCGGCGAGGGCCCGGCGCGCCGCGGTCGTCGCGCGCCGGCGGCGCAGCAGGACGACGAGGCCCCAGGCCAGCAGAGCCACGGCGACCAGGGCGGCGAGGACGGCGAGCACCGGCCCGGCCGGGGTGGGCTGCGTGCCGTCCGGTGCCGGGTCCACGACGGTCGGGACGCCACCGCCTCCAGCACCGCCGCCCTGGTGGTGCCCGCCCCCGCCGGTGCGGTGCAGGGCCTTCTCGTAGATCCCGAGCCCGGCCACCATGCCCTGCGTCCACCGGCCGTTGGCGAAGCTCGGGCCCATCCCGTCGACCTCGGCGTGGTCCCGGGCGCGCTCGAACCGCTGCAGCCCGGCGCCGTCGTAGTGGCTGGCCAGCTGGCGGTCCTCGGTCGCCACGGCGAGGACGAGCAGCGACCGGTCGCCTCCGGGCCGGAAACCCCAGCCGCCGCACCGCGACCGGGCGTCGCGCACCACGTCGTACAGGTCCGTGCCGTCGGTGGTGCGGTAGGTGAGCACCTTGACCACCACGTCGTCGCCGAAGCCGGCCGCGGCCCGCTCGACCCGGGCGACGTCGAGCACGCCGGCGGTGTCCGCGACGACGGTGCGCGAGCAGAGGTCGACCGCGGCGCTCGCGGGCGCGGTGGGGGCGAGGAGGGACGCGACGACCAGGGCCGTCAGCGCACCCGAGAGGACGGAGAGCCTGCGCATGGCGCACATCCTGCCCCCAGGACGGCGCCGGGCGCCTCAGTCGCGCACGAGCCGGAGCGCCAGCGCCGGGCAGGCCGAGACCGCGCGGCGGGCGTGGCGCAGGGAGGACGGGACCACGGCCGGGTCGCGGACGACCGGGTAGCCGTCCGGGTCGGAGTCGATGTTCTCCGGCAGCAGCAGCGCGCACAGCGCGTGGCCGTCGCAGCGCGTCCAGTCGACCTCGACCCTCATCGCGGGCCGTCCTCGTCGAGCGGCAGCACGCCCAGGTACGGGCGGCCGCAGCCGCCGCGCCCGAGGTGCGCGCCCAGCTCGGCGGTCATCGCGCTCAGCGCGCTCGCGACGAACGCCGCGGTGCCGTCCGGGTGCGCGCAGGCACCCCGGCGGACCAGGCCGCGGACCCGGGCGGCGACGTCCGGGGCGGGCCGGCCGTGCAGGATCGTGGCGACGTCGCGGGCCACGGCGGCGGTGCCGAAGAGGCACGGCCCGCACTGGCCGGCCGACTGCCGGGCCAGCCAGGCCGTCACGGCCGCCACCTCGGCCAGCGCGCAGCCCGACTCGGGCAGCCGCGCCACGACCCCCGCGTTGAGGGGCACGCCCGCCTCCCGCAGCGCGGGGCGGCTGACGCGCAGCCCGCGCAGGTCGGGGACCCAGTGCCCGTGGTAGCCACCGACCAGCACCGGGCCGGCCGAGCCGGGCAGCAGGGCGTCGAGGGGGAGACCGGTCGGGACCTCGGCGACGCCCGGGGCCGGGACGTCGCCGAGGAGCGTGAGGAGCGTCGTCCCGGGCTCGGCGGGCTCGCCGACCCCGGCGTACGTGCGCACGCCGAGCGAGACCAGCAGCGCCAGCTGGGCGAACGTCTCGACGTTGCTCGCGAACGTCGGGTGCCCGTGCAGGCCGCGCACGGTCGGGAGGATCCGGTGTCCGGGCGGGACGGCGGGCCGCCCCTCGAGCCCGCTCAGCACCGCCCGGACCTCGCCGGACACGAACCGCGCCGGCTGCAGCCGGACCGTCACCCGCTCCGGGTGCGGCTCGGCCCGGCGCCGCTCCTCGAGCGCCTGCACGAGCGAGGCGTGCGCGGCGCCGTCGTGGACGGCGATCGTGACCCGCCGGGTCTTCAGGGCCCGGGCGGCGACCAGCGCGCCGTCGATCACCAGGTGCGGGACCAGGGTCATCAGCGTCCGGTCCTTGCGGCTGGCCGGCTCGCTCTCCGAGCCGTTCACGACGACCTCGACCCCCGAGCCGGTGGGCATCCCGGCCAGCTTCGTGGAGACGGGGAACGCCGCGCCGCCGCGGCCGAGCAGCCGGACGGCGGCGGTCTCCTCGACCAGCGCCGCGCGGGTGCGGTGCTGCTGGGCGCCGTGCAGGCCGCGGTGGGTGGCCAGGTCGGTGCGCTCGCCGCGGGTGGCGCCGGCGAGCAGCCGGGCGGAGCCGTACGCCGTCGGCGCGGTCGGTGCGTGCAGCGTGGTCACGACGGCCGCCCCGCGAGCCGGTGGCTGTGCCGGGTGGCGGCCAGCGGACCGGCCGCGTGCTCCTCCTCGGCGCTGAGCCGGGCCCAGACCGCCCCGAGGACGGTGAGCAGCGAGCCGCCGTACAGGAGCCAGGCCCAGCCGGTGCCGGTGTCGGTCCCCGAGAACACGCCGTGCGCCATGGCCAGCGGCCAGGCGAGGTAGGCCAGCGCGTGCACCGGCCGCCACCAGCGGGCCGCGGACGGCGAGCTCGCGAGCCGGCCCCGGACGGCCCCGGTGAGGGCGACGACGGCGAAGCAGTAGACGGCCAGCGTGCCGAGCCCGACGGCCCAGCCGCGGTAGCCGGCGGTGAACGCCACCAGCGCGCCCGACACGGTGATCGCGACGTGGCTGTCCAGGACGAGCAGCACCCCGTGCAGCGCGAGCAGCGCGAGCGTGACGACGGCGGCCGAGCGGTGGGCGAGCTGGAGGAGCAGCCGGGACTCGCGGCGGCGCAACCGGGTCTCGGGCGACGAGCCCGACGAGAGCGCGCCCAGCGAGACCGCGGCGGTCGCGCCGATCAGCGCCATGAACCCGGCGGCCCGGGCGAGGAACCAGAGCGTCATGCCGCCCGCTCCTCGCCGGGCCACGGCCCGACCGGCCGGACGACTCCCTCGTCGTCGACGAGTCGGGCCGCGACCCCGGCGAGGCCGAGGCGCGCCGCGGCGGAGCGGCCCCAGACCAGGGCGGCGGTGCTGTACGTGTTGGCCTCCACGCAGGTCGGCGCCCAGACGGTCGCCGTGCGGAGGCCGCCGTCGGTGGGGGCGCCGGTGCGCGGGTCGATCACGTGGTGCGCCGGGCCGGCGGCGGTGCGCCAGCGGCGCGCGGCCGTCGAGGACGTGGCCAGGCCGCCGTGGGTCAGCCCGACCAGCTCGCCGGCACCGTCGGCGACCTCGGCG
>NZ_BAAAJE010000023.1:53008-132649 GCF_039526625.1 Nocardioides aquiterrae | reverse complement strand
ACGCGGACCAGCCAGGGGTCGTCCGCGTCGCCGGCGGCGGCGAGGTCGCCGCCGATCTCGACCAGCGCCGGCCGGCCGTACCGTGCCGCCACCCGGCGGGCCGCCTCGTCCGCCGTCCAGGCCTTCGCGGTGGCGCCCAGGTCCAGGCGCAGGCCCCGGGCCACGCCGATCCGGCCGAGGTCGCGGTCGACGACCACGCGCCGCCAGTCGGGGCGGCGGCCGGGCTGCGCCGCGCCGGCGCCGTGCTCGCGCACGGCCGCGATGTCGTCGTCGTACCCCCAGGCGGCCAGGTGCTGCCCGACGGTCGGGTCGACGGCGCCGTCGGTCCGGCGGGCCGCGTCGACCGCGGTCTCGACGAGGTCGAGGGTCAGCGGGCCGACCGGGACGATCCGCGGCGCGAGGTCGTTGACGCGCTCCAGCTCGGAGTCCGGACGGAACCGGCTGACGGCCCGCTCGACCTCGGCCATCAGGTCCGCGACGATCCCCGCGGCCCCGTCGACCGCCCGGTCGCCGGTGACGACGCGGACGGTGCACGACCAGTCCTGCCAGGTCCGGGTGCTCATGACGCGTTCGACCCGCCCTGGGGCTGGCTGTTCGACGGGACGGGCACGACGCCGGTCGACCGGGAGCCCGTCGTGCGCTGGGATCGCGTCCCGTTGTGGTTGTTGCGGTTGTTCGCGGTCCCCGAGCCGGTGTTGCCGGTGCCGCCGTTCGCGGTGGCGTTCGACGCCACCGCGGTGAGTGCGGCCGTCCCGGCGACCGCGGTGACCGCGATCGCGGCGGTCGTCAGGCGGGCCCGGCGGAGGATGCGGCTGCGAGGGTTCTCGTTCATGGCACCCACGGTGGCTCGCGGCTGCTCAGGCGTTCCGGAACGGGCGGTCAAATCGACGTCAAATGTTGTTGTGCGCCGGCCCGGCGCCGGCAGGCGCACGGACGACTTGTCAGGGGAAACCCGACCGACACGCCGGTGCGCCTCGGCGTGTCGGTCGGGTTTCACCGGCTGACCGGAGAAACCCGACGCGTCGTCATGGCCGGCCGAGCGACAGCCGGACCACGGACCAGCCGTCCTCGCGGAGCACCTCGAACCGGCCGCCGCTGGCCTCGGCGCAGGTCCGGGCGATGTCGAGCCCGAGCCCGGTCGAGCCGCGGTCGCTGCGGCCCCGGTGGACGGCGCCCTCGGGGATGCCGGGGCCGCGGTCCCGGACGTCGACCCGGACCAGCTGCGGGTGCTCGGGGTCCGGGTCGCGGAGGACGACCGCGATCGCGACGCCGTCGGGCGTGTGCGCGATGCAGTTCTCCAGCAGCGCGTCGATCGCCGCCCGCAGGTCGTCGGCGGAGCTCCGCACCGGGGCGGGCGCGGCGGGGAGCACGAGCTCGACGGACCGGTCCTGGTCCTCGGCGAGCGGCCGCCAGAAGTCCACCCGCTCGCGGAGCACCTGGGTCGCGTCGCACCGCGGCCGGACGCCCTCGCGCTCGGGCCGGCGCGCGGCCCGGATGACCGCGGTCAGGGTCCGCTCCAGGTGGTCCAGGTGCGACTCCAGCTCCTCGGTCCGCTCCGAGGCCGGCAGTCCCTCGACGTCGAGGCGCACCGCCGTGAGCGGCGTGCGGAGCCGGTGCGACAGGTCGGCGACGGTCTCCCGCTCGGCGGCGAGCAGGTCGTCGATGCGGCCGGCCAGCCGGTTGAGGGCGGCGGACACCCGGCGTACCTCCGGGGGGCCGTCCTCCGGGGCGCGGGCCGTGAGGTCGCCCTCGCCGAGCCGGTCGGCGGCCGCCGCCGTCCGGTCGAGGTCGCGGACCAGCCGTCGCGCGACGAGCTCGGCCGCCACGGCGACCAGCACCAGGATCAGGACCGCGGCGCCGCCGAGCAGCAGCAGCCGGTCGGTCATCCGGCTCCGGGCGTCGCCGACCGAGGCCTGCGCGAGCACGGCGACCGGACCGTCGGCGGTCATCGCGCGCACGCTGACCACCTCGCCGCCCCCGACCTCGTGGATCTCCGGCTCGGAGACCGGCATCAGGCCGTCGTCGTCGGTCGCGCCTCCTTGGTCGCCCTTCCCGGGCGCGGCGAGGTCGGTGTCGCCGTGCAGGCCCTCCGGCAGCTCCGCCCCGAGCCGGGTGCCGTCGGGCAGCAGGACCGTCACGCGGGCCCGTTCGTCGCGGGCGTTGAGCCGGTCGACGTACGCCGCGATCTGGCGCGGCGTCGGCCCGGTGCTCACGTAGTCGGCGACGCCGCGCGCGACGTCGACCGCGCCCTCGCGGCTCTCCTCGGTCGCGGCGCGGTCGAGCAGCAGCCACAGGGGGATGGCGAACAGGATCAGCACGCTGGCGGTGGCGCCCACCGCCAGCACGAGGATCCGTTGGCGCAGGCTCATGCGGCGTTCGGGTCGACGAGCTTGACGCCCACTCCGCGGACGCTGATCAGGTAGCGCGGTTCCGCGGCCGTCTCGCCGAGCTTGCGGCGCAGCCAGGAGAGGTGGACGTCGACGGTCCGGTCGGCGCCGCCCCACGGCATCTGCCAGACGTCGGCGAGCAGCTGGCGCTTGGTGACGACCTCGCCGGCGCGCGACGCGAGGGCGAGCAGGAGGTCGAACTCCTTGCGGTTCAGCGTCAGCTCGCGCCCCTCGAGCTGGGCGGTCCGGGAGACCGGGTCGACGACCAGGTCGCCGACGACCACCCGCGGGTCCTCGCGGACCGCGGGCGTCGCACGCCGCAGGACCGCGCGCACCCGGGCCATCACCTGCGCGGCGGAGAACGGCTTGATCAGGTAGTCGTCGGCGCCCGCGTCGAGGAGCCGGACGATCTCGCGCTCGTCGTCGCGGGCGGTCGCGACCACCACCGGCAGGTCGCTGCTCGCCCGGATCAGCGCGAGCACGTCGGCGCCGTCCAGGTCGGGGAGGCCGAGGTCCAGGACGACGGCGTCCGGGCGCTCGCTGGCGACGGCCTTGATCGCCTCGACCGCGGTCTCCACGGGTACGACGGTGGCGCCCTGCTCGGCCAGGCCGCGGGCCAGGGTGCGCCGGATGTCGGCGTCGTCCTCGACGAGCAGGAGGCGCACCATGCAGGTCACGGTACTGCCGGTCAGCCGCCGGCGCTGCCGGTCTGCGACCACGCGGCCTTCGCGCCGCTGTGGCCGATCCGCGCCACCTGCACGCCGGTGCCGAGCGCGGTGAGCACCGCGAGGACGCCGACGACCGCGGTGATCGTGCGGGTCCGGTCCCGGGACCGCTCCGCCTCCGGGGTCGCGGCGCGGCGCCGGTCGAGCCACCAGTACGCCGCGGCGAACGCGAACAGCGCGACCGTGAACCAGATGAGCTGGTCACCGAGCTCGGCGTGCTCCTCGATGAGGTGGGTCTCGGGCAGCGAGTGCTCGAGGTTCTCCCCGGTCGCCGTCGACAGGGGAGTGAGGACGAACGCCACCAGGGCCAGCCCGGCCGGCAGTGGTCCGGCCCACGCCCGGAACCGGGGCACGAGCACCGCGCCGAGCACGGCGAGCACCGCGAGCGGCACCATCACGACGGTGGCGTGGACGATCAACGGGTGCAGCGGCAGGCCGAAGAACGTGGACGGCATGGAGTTCCTCCTGGAGATGCGGTGGTCCTGGAACGTTCGGACATCCCGACTCAGTCCGTCCCCAAGGCAACGTCAAAACGAACTCAAATGCGCAGGACCATCGGCTCTGGACCTTCGGGCCCGCGTGCGGTGAAGTGGGACCGTGCTGGTGCTCGAGTCGGAGATGACGCTGACCGGTGTGGACGCCCGGGAGGTCACCGACTTCATGGTCGACTGCGACGACGCCCGCTACCGGGCCTGGTGGCCGGGCACGCACCGCGCGTTCCACCTGCTGGAGACGGCGCCCGCCGGCGACCACGTCGGCGACGTGGTGTGGATGGACGAGCGCGTGGGGCCGCGGCACCTGCGGATGGCCGCGGAGGTCGTCGAGCTGGTCCCGGGGGAGCGGGTCGCCTGGCAGCTCCGGCCGCGGCGCGTCCGAGTGCCGGTCAAGGTCGCGTTGACGCTGCACGAGAACGGCACCGGACTCCGCCTGCGGCACACCCTCACCGCCGGGTGGGCGGGATGGGGCAAGGTCCTCGACCCGCTCTGGCGCCTGTACTTCACCCCGGAGTTCGCGATCGCGATGGACATGCACGCCCGCACGGAGTTCTCCCGGCTGCGCGACCTGCTCCACGCAGGCGGGTCCGAGCGCCCCGCCTGACGGCTATCATCGCCGCGGGCGAGCGACCCGGGGCGGAGGGAGCATGAGCAGCGGACACTCCCACGGCGGCGCGGGACCGGCCGACCACCGCGGGAGGCTCGCGGTCGTCCTGGCGATCACCGTGCTCGTGCTCGTGGTCGAGGTGGTCGGTGCCGCGGTCTCCGGGAGCCTGGCGCTGCTGGCCGACGCGGGCCACATGCTCACCGACGTCGCCGGCCTGACGCTCGCGTTCGTCGCCGCGGTCCTCGCGCGCCGGCCCGCGACCGACGCGAGGACGTGGGGGTACCGGCGGGCCGAGGTGCTGGCCGCGGCCGCGCAGGCCGCGGTGCTGCTCGCCGTGGGCGGGTTCGTCCTGGTCGAGGGGGTCCGGCGGCTGGTCGAGCCGCCCGAGGTCACCTCCGGCGTGATGCTCGCCTTCGGCGTCGTCGGCCTGCTCGGCAACGTCCTCGGGGTCGCCGTCCTCGCGAGCGGACGCCGCGCGAACCTGAACATGCGCGCCGCGTTCCTCGAGGTCGTCAACGACGCCCTGGGGTCGGTCGCGGTGATCGTGGCGGCGGTCCTGATCGCCACCGTCGGCTGGACGCGCGCCGACGCCGTGGCCTCGCTCCTGATCGGCGTCCTGATCATCCCCCGGACCCTGCGGCTGCTGCGCGACGCGGTGAACGTGCTCCTCGAGTCGACGCCGCCCGGCCTGGACCTCTCCCACGTGCGCGAACGCCTGATGCGGCACCCGCACGTGCTCGACGTGCACGACCTGCACGCCAGCCAGGTCGCCACCGGCCTCCCGGTGCTCACCGCGCACGTCGTCGTCGACGACTCCTGCTTCCTCGACGGCCACCTCGGCCCGATGCTCGACGAGCTGCAGGGCTGCCTCGACGCGGACTTCGACATCGAGCACTCCACGATCCAGTTCGAGTCGGCCGACCACGCCGGCCACGAGCACGAGACCCACGCCTAGCCGCCCCACCTCCGGCGCTTCATCGTCGCTTCATGCCGCGCTGCCTACGGTCCTGCCAGGGCTCGCGAGGAGGACCAGTGGCGTCGAACGGTGTGACGGTGGTGGGGGGCCGGGCCGAGGAGGCCTGGTTCCGCGCGGTCAACGACGTCGCGCGCAGCACCCCGTGGCTGCACACGCCGGCACGCCTGTACGCCGAGTACGGCGTGGTCCTCTTCGCGGGCCTCCTCCTGGTCTCGTGGCTGCTCGCCCGCCGGACCGGCGACCTGTCCCGCGTCACCGCGGCGCTGTGGGCCCCGGCCGGAGCGCTGGTCGCGGTCGGCCTCAACCAGCTCGTGGCCGGCGCCGTCGCCGAGCAGCGGCCGTACGCCGCGATGCCCGGCGTGCTCGTCCTCGTCTCCCGCAGCTCGGACCCGTCGTTCCCCAGCGACCACGCAGTGATGGCCGGCGCGGTCGCCGCCGGCGTGCTCCTGGCGCACCGCCGCCTCGGCCTGCTGGCCGCCGGGCTCGCCGTCCTGATGGCCGCCACCCGGGTGTACGTCGGCGCGCACTTCCCGCTCGACGTCGTGGCCGGCCTGGCCCTCGGGGCGGCGGCCGCCGTGGCGTCGTACCTGCTCCTGAGGCCGCTGCTGCTGCGGCTCGTCGTCCTGCTGGCCCGGACCCCGCTCCGGCCCCTCGTCACCGCCCAGCCGGTCCTGTCATGACCGGGTTGCTCGACCACCTGCTCGCCACCCCGGCCTGGCTGGTGCTCCTGGTCGTGTTCGTCCTGCCCGCCCTGGAGTCGTCGGCGTTCCTCGGGTTCCTGTTCCCGGGCGAGACCGCGGTCCTGCTGGGCGGCGTGGCGGCCGGCCAGGGGCACCTGCCGCTCGCCGCGGTCGTGGCCGCCGGAGTCGCGGGCGCGGTGCTCGGCGACGCGATCGGCTTCCAGGTCGGACGGCGGTGGGGCCGGCGGCTGCTCGACTCGACGCTGGGCCGGTTCGTCGACGCCCGGCACCTGGACCGGAGCGAGCGCGCGCTGCGCCGCGGTGGCGTGTGGGCGGTCTTCCTCGGCCGGTTCACCGCGGCGCTGCGGGTGCTGATCCCCGGGCTGGCCGGGATGGCCGGGATGCCGCCGCGCCGGTTCCTGGCTGCCAACATCGCCGGTGGCACCATCTGGGGCGCGCTCGTCGCCACCGCCGGCTACCTGGCCGGCAACAGCTGGCACGCGGTCGCCCACTACCTGAGCGGCGCCGGCCTGGCCCTGACGGCCGGGGTGGTCGTGGTGCTGGTTCTGGTCCACCTGGGTCGCGTCGTGCTGCGCGCCCGCGCGGGCTCGGCACGGGCATGAGCACGGTCCTGCGGCGGGTGCGGTTCGCCGGCTCCTGGGCCGCCGCCGTCATCCTGGTCGTCGCGATCCTCCCGCACGCGGTGTCGGTGTCCTGGCGCGGCGTGCTCCCGGTGCTCGGGTCCGTGTCGTGGCCGGCCGCGCTCGAGCTCGCCGGCCTGTGGCTGCTGGGCCTCTACGTCCACTCGTTCGTGCTCACGGCCGCGGCGCCCGACCTGACGCACCGGCGCGCCCTCACCCTCAACCTGACCGGGAGCGCGGTGGCGAACGTCGTCCCACTGGGCGGCGCCGCAGGGGTCGAGCTGAACCGCCGGATGATGCGTGCCTGGGGGATGGACGGTCGGTCCTTCGCCGGCTACACGTTCCTCACCAACCTGTGGGACGTCGGCGCGAAGCTGCTGCTGCCGGTGGTCGCCGTCCTGGCGCTGGCCCGCGCCGGGGAGGCCGTGTCCCAGGTGCAGACCGCGGCGCTGGTCACCGGGGTCGGGTTCGTCGTCGTCAGCGCGGGGGCGGCGTTCGTGCTGGCGAGCGCGCGGGGCGCGATCGTGGTCGGGCGCCTCCTGG
Organism: Nocardioides aquiterrae; assembly: GCF_039526625.1. Classification (NCBI taxonomy): domain Bacteria; kingdom Bacillati; phylum Actinomycetota; class Actinomycetes; order Propionibacteriales; family Nocardioidaceae; genus Nocardioides; species Nocardioides aquiterrae. The sequence continues at coordinate 125,596 of NZ_BAAAJE010000023.1, read as the reverse complement.
AGGCCGTGGCCCGCGGCGGCCTCCGCCTGGTCGGCCGGGACCGCGGGCCGGACCTGGCGTCCGTGCTGCTCGACGTCCGTGCCCAGTGCGCCGGACTGGTCGCCCGGGGCTGGCTGCGCATGTCGGTGGGGATGGTCGGCTACGTCGCCCTGCAGGCCGTGCTGCTGGGCACCTGCCTGCACCTGACCGCCGCCGGGTGCAGCTGGCCGGAGGTGCTGGCCGCGTTCGCGGTCGAGCGGGCGCTGACGATCGTGCCGGTGACGCCCGGCGGGATCGGGGTGGCCGACCTCGGCCTGGTCGGCGTGCTGCTCACCCTGGGCGGCGACCCGGCCGGCGTGGCGGCCGCCGCGGTGCTGTACCGGGCCTTCGTCTTCGTGGTCGAGATCCCCGTCGGCAGTGGCGCCCTCGGCGCCTGGCTCCTCGGCCAGCGCCTCTCGCTGCGCTCGGCGCGCACCGCCGCCGGCCGGTCCGGGCCCACGTCGCCGCCTCGCCGGATCGCGCACGTGACCGACGTCTTCCTGCCGCGCCTGGGCGGGATCGAGACGCACGTGGACGACCTCGCCCGGCACCAGCGCGGCGCGGGGCTCGAGGCGGACGTGCTGACGCCGCCGACGCCGACCGGGTCCGGGCCGGGGGAGCTGCCGTGGGTCCGCCGGCTGCCGGCGGCCGACGCTCGCCGCGCCGTGACCGGGTACGACGTGGTCCACGTGCACGTCTCGCTGTTCTCCCCGTACGGCATCGGCGTCGCCCGGGCCGCCGTCCGGGCCGGGATCCCCGTGCTGGTGACCGTGCACTCGCTGTGGACCGGCGCCGGCGCGATCCTCCGGCTGGCGGCGCTGTCCGGCCTCCGTCGCTGGCCCGTGGCGTGGTCGGCGGTGAGCGGGGTGGCGGCGGCCCGGTTCGGCCGCCCGCTCGGCGGTGTCGACGTCGCGGTGCTCCCGAACGCCCTCGACGTCGCCGCGTGGCGGCACCCCGCGCCCGGCACCCGGCCGGCGCGGACCGGCGGCCCGGTGACGATCGTCAGCGTGATGCGGCTGATGCCCCGCAAGCGCCCCCTCCAGCTGGTGCGGATGTTCGCCCGGGTCCGCCGGCTCACCGGGGCCGACGTCCGGCTGGTGCTGGTGGGCGACGGCCCGCTCCGGCGCCGCGTCGAGCGGTACGTGCGCCGTCACGGGCTCGGCGGCCACGTCCGCATCACCGGCCGGCTGTCCCGATCCGCGGTGCGCGACGAGCTGGCGGCCGCCTCGGTGTACGTCGCCCCGGCGCCCAAGGAGTCGTTCGGCATCGCCGCCCTCGAGGCGCGGTGCGTCGGGCTGCCGGTCGTCGCGAGCAGCCGCAGCGGCGTCGGCGAGTTCGTGCGGGACCGGGTCGAGGGCATCCTGGTCGGCAGCGACGCGGAGCTGGTCGCCGCGCTCGCCGACCTGGTCGCGGACCGCGACCTCCGCGAGCGGATCGCCGCGCACAACCGCCGCGTCGCCCCGCCGTTCGACTGGGTCGACGCCCTGGCCCGGACCGGCGCCCTCTACGCGGCGGCGGCCGACGCCGCCGCCGTCCGCCCGGCGCCCGCCGGCGGACCCGCCCTGGTGGCGGCGGAGGCCTGAGCGGTGGTCACCGTCGTGTCGCTGCATGCCCACCCCGACGACGAGGCGCTGCTCACCGGCGGCTGGCTGGCGCAGCGGGCCGCCGCGGGTGACCGCGTCGTCCTCGTGTTCGCCACCGACGGCGGCGCGGGCCTCGGCGGCGGGCACCACGCCCCGGGCGCCCTGTCCGACGTACGCCGCGCCGAGGCGCATGCCTCCGCGGCGGCGCTGGGCGTGGCCCGCGTGGTCTGGCTCGGCCACGCCGACTCCGGGATGGCCGACCGGCCGTCGTCCGGTGCCGGCCGCTTCGCCGACGTCCCCGTCGACGACGCCGCCCGCGAGGTCGCCGCCGTCCTCGACGCGGAGTCGGCCGACGTCCTCACCGGCTACGACGCCCGGGGCGGGTACGGCCACCCCGACCACGTGCACGTCCACCGGGTCGCCCGCCGCGCGCAGCAGCTCGCGGCGTCCCGTCCGGTCCTGCTGGAGGCCACCGTCGACCGCACCTGGCCGGCCCGTGTCTTCCGGCTCCTCCGCCCGGTCGCGGGGCTGCTCCCGGGGCTGACGATCCCCGGCGCCAACGTGTTCACGGCGCGCGACGCGATCTCCTTCGCCGTCGACGTCCGGCCCCAGCTGGACACGAAGCGGGCGGCGCTGGCGGCCCACACGTCACAGCGCCGCGGCGGCATCCGCACCGCCGCGGTCCTGCTCGCGCTGCCCGGGCCCCTGGCCCGCGGGCTGCTCGGAACCGAGTGGTTCGTCGAGGTCGCCTGAGCCGGCGCCGACGAACACGAACCGCCGGTAGGCCCAGAACCGGAACGCCGTGCCCAGGCCGACGCCGACCACGTTGCCCGAGATGTTGTCGGCCAGGCGGCTGGTCAGGCCCAGGAGGTGGTGGCTGACGTCCAGGGCGAGGACCGAGATCAGCAGCCCGACCAGGTTGAACACGGCGAACAGGGCGACCTCGCGGCGCCGGTTCTCGGACCCGAGCTCGCGCCAGGTCAGCAGCCGGTTGCCCAGGTAGGTCACGACCATGGCCACACCGACGGCGGCGACCTTGGCGACGACCGGGTCGCCGACGACCGGCTGCTCGCGGAACCAGTTGAACGCGGCGACGTCGGTCACGTAGCCGGCGGCGCCGACCGCGAGGAACGTCAGCATCTCGCGGCTCGGCACGGGAAGGGCGGGCACGGAGCGACGATCGCGCGCGGCACATGAGCGGACGGTGAAGACGGGCGGGGGCCCGGTTGCCCGGGCTCCTACGATGGGCGGCGATGGCAGCACACCAGGCGCGCTCGCGGGTCCCGGGGAACGTCGCCCGGTGGCTGGTGCTGCTGGTCGCCCTGGTGGGCCTGATGGCGATGCACGGCCTCTCCGACCACGGCACGGGCGGGCCCGCCGCAGTGCCGGCCGGCGCGGCCGCGCCGATGTCCGGCCACGGCCACACCGAGAGCGCGGGGGGCGGCGACCACGGTGGCGGGCCCGGTGGCGGGCACGGTGGCGGGCACGGCGACGGGCACGGCGACGCCGGCCTCGTGACCGGCCTCTGCCTGGCCGTCCTGGTGGCCCTGCTGCCGTTCGTCGCCGCCTCGGCGCGCGCCCGCCTGCTGCGGTCGCTCACCGCCGAGCTGCGCGACCTGGCCACGGCGGTCGGCGCCGCGATCCGCGCCCGGGCCCGTGGTCCGAGCGCCCCCGACCTGACGCTGCTCTCCGTCCTGCGGTGCTGACAGGCGCACCGCCGACCGCTGCGCCGGTCGGCCCACGCCACCCGTCAGCACACCTCGAGGAGACATCCATGAACACCCATACCCACACCGGCGCGCGCCCGCGCCGCCTGCTCGTGCGCGGCGCGGTCGCCCTGGTCGTGGCCGCCGGCCTCGGCCTGGCCCTCACCGCATGCGGCGACGACTCCGACTCCGCCTCGCCGTCGGCACCCAGGACCGCGAGCAACGGCGACGTGTACAACGACGCCGACGTCGCGTTCGCGACCGCCATGGTCCAGCACCACGCCCAGGCCGTTGCGATGGTGGCGATGACGGACGGCCGGCCGCTCGACCCGCACGTCGAGAAGCTGGCCGAGCAGATCCGGGACGCCCAGACCCCCGAGATCCAGACCATGACCGGCTGGCTCACCGACTGGGGCCAGGAGATCCCGGCCACCGTCAACGACCACGCCCACGGCGGCCACGACATGGGCGACATGGGCGACATGGGCGGCTCCGGCGGCGGGTCCGGCACGGACGTGGGTCCCGAGACCGGCGCCGGGATGCCCGGGATGATGTCGGCCGAGCAGATGGACGAGCTCCGCCACGCCTCCGACGCCGAGTTCCAGGACAGGTGGCTGCAGATGATGGTCGAGCACCACCAGGGCGCCATCGACATGGCCCGGGACGAGATCGACGCGGGCCGGTTCGGTGACGCCGTCGCCCTCGCCGAGCACATCGAGTCCAGCCAGCAGGAGGAGATCGACACCATGCGGGAGATGCTCGGCTGATCCCGAACGGCTGATCTTGTCTCACATACCCCCTGGGGGTATGGTCGACGGCATGGGCGTGACGCACGGACACCGGCACGAGCACGACCACCCGAGCCCGGCGGCCGGCACCGGGACGGACCCCGTCTGCGGGATGCCGGTCGACCCGTCTGCGGATGGCCCGGAGGCCCGTCGTTCCGGGCAGGTCTTCTCCTTCTGCTCCGACCGATGCCGGGACATGTTCGTCGCCGACCCGGAGAGCTACCTGGGCGCCGCCGGGCCGGGCGGCGCGGCCCCTGCCGCGGCCGACCGGGACGTCGAGTACACCTGCCCGATGCACCCGCAGGTCCGGCAGCTCGGCCCCGGCACCTGCCCGATCTGCGGGATGGCGCTCGAGCCGGTGACGGTCGCCGCCGACACCGGCCCGTCCGCGGAGCTCGTGGACATGACCCGCAGGTTCTGGGCCGGCGTCGTGCTGTCGATCCCCGTGGTGGTGCTGGGCATGGGCGCCGAGCTGTTCGACGCGATCGCCGACGCGATCCCCGGCCGGGTGAACGCGTGGCTGCAGCTCGGACTCGCGACTCCCGTCGTCCTGTGGGCCGGCTGGCCGTTCTTCACCCGCGGGTGGACGTCCGTGCGCACGAGGAAGCTGAACATGTTCACCCTCATCGCGATGGGCACCGGCGTGGCCTGGCTGTTCAGTGTCGTCGCGACGGTCGCACCGGGGCTCTTCCCCGACTCGTTCCGGACCATGGACGACGTCGTACCGGTGTACTTCGAGGCGGCGGCCGTCATCACGACGCTGGTGCTGCTGGGCCAGGTCCTGGAGCTCCGCGCGCGCGAACGCACGTCGGGCGCCATTCGCGCGCTGCTGGACCTGACGCCGAAGACGGCGCACCTCGTCGCCGACGACGGCAGCGAGTCCGACGTGACGCTGGACCAGGTGCACGCGGGTGACCACCTGAGGGTCCGGCCCGGCGAGCAGGTCCCCGTCGACGGCGTCGTGATCGACGGCCGATCCGCCGTCGACGAGTCGATGGTGACCGGTGAGTCGATGCCGGCCACCAAGCAGGCCGGTGACACCGTCATCGGCGGCACCCTCGCCGCCGGCGGCACCCTGGTCATCGAGGCACGAGCCGTCGGCCGCGACACCATGCTGGCTCGCATCGTCCAGATGGTCGCCGACGCCCAGCGCTCACAGGCGCCGATCCAGCGGCTCGTCGACAAGGTCTCGGCCTGGTTCGTGCCCGCCGTCATCGGCATCGCGGTTCTCGCGTTCGCCACCTGGGCGGTCGTCGGTCCCGACCCGAAGCTCGCCCACGCGCTCGTCGTCGCGGTCAGCGTCCTCATCATCGCGTGCCCCTGTGCGCTGGGCCTGGCTACGCCGATGTCCATCATGGTCGGCGTCGGCCGGGGTGCCCGGGCCGGCGTCCTGATCAAGAACGCGGCCGCGCTCGAGCGGTTCGAGAAGGTCGACACGCTTGCGGTCGACAAGACCGGCACCCTGACCGAGGGGAAGCCGGCGGTCACCCGGGTCGTGCCCGCCGACGGGTTCGCCGAGACCGAGCTGATGCGCCTGGTCGCCGCGGTCGAGCAGCCGTCGGAGCACCCGCTCGCCCGCGCGATCGTGAACGCCGCCGGAGGCACGACGCTGCCCGTCGTCGACGACTTCGAGGCGCCCGCCGGCAAGGGCGTCACCGGAACCGTCGAGGGTCACCGGGTCGCGGTCGGCAGCGGCAGCTTCGTCGCGGCCCTCGATGTCGACACGACCCCGATGGCCGCCCGGGCGGACGAGCTCCGCGGCGAGGGGGCCACGGCCGTGTTCGCCGCCGTGGACGGGCGGCTCGCCGGTGTGCTGGCCGTCGCCGATCCCGTCCGGCCCACCACGGCGGCGGCGCTCACCCAGCTCCGGGACGCCGGCATCGAGGTCGTCATGGTCACCGGCGACAACAGGGTGACCGCACGGGCCGTGGCTGCCCGGCTGGGGATCGACCGGGTCGAGGCCGAGGTGCTGCCGGACCGCAAGTCCCAGGTCGTCACCGGGCTCCGGGCCGAGGGTCGGGTGGTCGCGTTCGCCGGGGACGGCACGAACGATGCTCCCGCGCTGGCAGCCGCGGACGTCGGCCTCGCCATGTCCACCGGCACCGATGTCGCCCTCGAGTCCGCTGGGGTCACGCTGCTGCACGGTGACCTCACCGGCATAGCCCGGGCGCGCCGCCTGTCGCAGGCGACGATGGGCAACATCCGCAGCAACCTGTGGCTCGCCTTCGGCTACAACGCCGCCGGCATCCCGATCGCGGCGGGCGTGCTCTACCCGGCCTTCGACCGGCTGCTGTCGCCCATGATCGCCGCAGCGGCGATGGCGCTGTCCTCGGTCAGCGTGATCACCAACGCCCTGCGACTCCGGACCGTCCGACTCGGCTGACCGCTCACGTGCGGTAGGAGAGCGCGGTCATCATCCCGGCCTCGGCGTGCAGGGCGTTGTGGCAGTGCAGCGCCCACTGGCCGGGGTTGTCGGCGTCGAGGTCGACCTCCACCGCCTGCATCGGGCGGACGACGACGGTGTCCTTGCGCGCACCGCCGGTGACGAGGCCGAACGTGTGGCCGTGCAGGTGCATCGGGTGGAACATCATCGTCTGGTTGAGGAACCGGAGGCGTACCCGGTCGCCCTCGCGCACCGGGAGTCGGGCCGTGTCCGGGTAGGTGCGGCCGTTCAGCGTCCACCGGTAGGACACCATGCTGCCGCCCAGCACGACGTCGTGTCGCCGGACGACGTCGCGGACGGGCAGCGTCGCGTCCGGGTCGCCGACCAGGTCGGTGCCCAGCAGCACTCGGCGACGCAGCTCGCGGACGGGGGCGCCCGTGGCGGGTGGGCTGCCGCCGCCGGTCCGGACCAGGGCCAGGCCCGCGCCGGACTTCCCCTCGGCGGACGCGACCAGCGGGAACACCCCGTCGCCGAGCGTCACCACGACGTCGACGCGCTCGCCCATCCCGACCAGCAGCGCGTCGGTGGACACCGGAACGACGGGGAAGCCGTCGCCGTGCGTGACGGTCATGCGGTGTCCACCGACGGCGACCCGGAACGCCGTGTCGGTGCCGGCGTTCACGAACCGGATCCGGACCCGATGGCCCGGCCGTCCGGTGAAGCGGTACGGCGCGTCGGGAGTACGGCCGTTGACGAGGTAGTACGGGTAGCGGACGTCACCGGCACCGCCGAGCAGCGGCGAGCCCATCGACCCGCCCATGCCCCCCATGTGCATCCCACCCATCGAGCCGCCGCCGGCGGTCAGCTCGGCGAACACGTCGTCGGGCGTGCGGCCGGTGCCGTCGACCCAGTCGTCGAGCACGACCACCCACTCGTCGTCGTACCGTCCCGGCTCTGCCGGGTCGTCGACGACGAGGACGCCGTAGAGGCCGCGGTCGAGCTGGAGCCCCGTGTGCGGGTGATAGAAGTACGTTCCCGGGTCCGGCGCGACGAACTGGTAGTCGAACGTCCCGCCCTCCGGGATCGGGGCCTGCGTGAGGTGCGGTACGCCGTCCATGTCGTTGCGCAGGGCCACGCCGTGCCAGTGCACGCTGGTCTCGCTCGGCAGGCCGTTGGCGACCGACACCTGCAGCAGGTCGCCGGCGGTGGCCCGGAGCAGCGGCCCCGGCACCTGGTCGCCGTACGCCCAGGTCTCGACGGTGCGGGCGCCGAGGTCGACCGTGATCGGCTGCGGGGTCAGCCGGGCGGTCACGACGGACCGGCCCGGCACCCGCCGGGCCCGCTCGGCCGCCCCGACGAGGGGCGACCGCGGGCCGACCAGCGACGGGTCGGCGGAGCCACCGGACCCGATGCTGCACGCCGCGACGCCACCGGCCGCGAGCACGGTGGCCAGGCCGGCGGTTCCACGGATCAGGCCGCGACGCGACAGCGACGGCACGCGGGGCTCCTCGCCCTCAGTGAGCCGAGGTGCGGAGCACGTCGGCGCGGGCCCGGTACTCGGTCTCGTCGATCTCACCCCGCGCGAACCGCTCGTCCAGGATCTCCAGGGGGTCGCGGCGCCCGGGTCGACCGCTGCCGTCCTCGCGGCCGGTGCGGAAGATCGCCACCACGGCGAAGACCACCAGCGCCCAGAAGGCGATCATGCTGAGCGACATCACCAGCCAGCCGCCCCAGCCCACGCCGTCGCCGTACCAGCCCATCATCGTCCTCAGCTCCTTCGTCCTGTGTGTGTCTCCACGGTGCAGGGCCCGGTCCGGGGATGCCGTCGACGTTCGATGAAGGTTCGCTGAAGAACGGCGCCCCGGGGTCCGGAGCCGCCCCGCTGGGGCGGTCCGGCTGCCACGATGAGCGGCATGGGCCCCTCCGACCTCGCCTCCCGGGCGCCCCGCCCGCCGTCCGGGCTGCGCGCCCTGGTCGTCGAGGACGAGGTCAAGCTCGCCGGGTTGATCGGCAGCTACCTGGAGCGTGACGGGTTCGAGGCGACGTTGGTCCACGACGGGTTGCGGGCCGTGGCCGCCGCGCGCGACGTCGACCCGGACGTCGTGGTCCTGGACCTCGGCCTCCCGGACCTCGACGGCGTCGAGGTGTGCCGCCGGATCCGCACCTTCTCCGACTGCTACGTCGTGATGCTCACCGCCCGGGCCGACGAGGTCGACACCCTGATCGGCCTCTCGGTCGGGGCCGACGACTACATGACCAAGCCGTTCAGCCCGCGCGAGCTGACCGCACGGATCGGTGCCCTGCTCCGCCGTCCCCGCCGGTCGCCGGAGCCGTCCGAGGAGACCCTGTCGTTCGGCGCGCTCACCATCGACCTGCAGGGTCGCGACGTCTGGCTCGACGGCGCGCCGGTGCCGCTGACCCGCACCGAGTTCGACCTGCTGGCCGCACTCGCCGAGCGGCCCCGGATGGTGTTCGCCCGCCGCCAGCTGATCGACCGGGTCTGGGGTGAGTCCTGGGTCGGCGACGAGCACCTCGTCGACGTTCACGTCGGACACCTGCGGCGCAAGCTGGGCGACGACGTGGCCAGCGCGAGGTACGTCCGGACCGTGCGCGGGGTCGGCTACCGGATGGGCACGGGCGAGTGACCACGCGGCCCCGGTTCGCGACGCGGCTGCTGCTCGCCCAGGGCCTGGTGCTGGTCGCGGGCGCCGTGACCACCTGGCTGGTGGCCACCGCGGTCGCACCGGGCATCTTCCACGACCACCTGTCCCGCGCGGGGGTCGAGCACACGACCGAGGAGACACGACACGTCGAGGAGGCGTTCGGCTCGGCGCTGCTGATCTCACTGGGCGTCGCCCTGCTGATCTCGGTCGTGGCGGCGCTCGCCGTCTCGTGGTACTTCAGCCGGCACGTGCAGCGCTCCTTGAGCCAGGTGTCGGAAGCCGCCGCGCAGCTCGCGGCGGGCCGGTACCAGGTCCGGGTGGGCGACCCCCTGCTCGGCGCGGAGTTCGCGAGCCTCGCCGACACCTACAACGCACTGGCCGAGCGGCTCGAGGCCACCGAGGCCACGCGGCGCCGGATGCTCGCGGACCTCGCGCACGAGATGCGCACCCCGCTCGCGACGATCGAGGCGCACCTGGAGGCCGTCGAGGACCACGTGCGCGAGCTGGACGCCGACACCGTGGCGGTGCTGCGCGACTCCACCCGGCGGCTGGGGCGGCTCGCCGAGGACGTGGCGGCCGTGTCCCGCGCCGAGGAGGGCGACCTGCACCTCGACCCCCGCCCGGTCGACGCGGCGAGCCTCGCCGCTTCTGCCGCCGCGGCAGCACTGGACCGGTACGCCGCCCGCGGGGTGGAGCTGCGCACCGTCCTGCGTCCCGCGGGGTCGGTGACCGTCGACGCCGAACGGATCGGCCAGGTGCTCGGCAACCTCCTCGACAACGCCCTGCAGCACACCCCCGCCGGGGGCGCCGTGACCCTCACCTGCGCGCCGGTGGGCGGGTGGGTGGAGTACGTCGTCGCCGACACGGGCGAGGGGATCGCCCCCGAGCACCTGCCGCACCTGTTCGACCGGTTCTACCGGGTGGACGTCGCCCGCGACCGCGACCACGGCGGGTCCGGCATCGGCCTGGCCATCGCCAAGGCGCTGGCCGAGGCCCACGGCGGTGGCGTCTCGGTCGCGAGCGACGGTCGCGGCCACGGCGCCACGTTCACCGTCCGGCTGCCGGCCTGACCGCTCCGCCCGACGCCGACCACGGCTGAGCCATGCTGGGGGAATGCCGAACCGCCTGAAGGACGCGACCTCGCCGTACCTCCTCCAGCACGCCGACAACCCGGTGCACTGGTGGGAGTGGGGCGGCGAGCCGTTCGCCGAGGCCCGGCAGCGCAACGTCCCCGTGCTCCTCAGCGTGGGGTACGCCGCCTGCCACTGGTGCCACGTGATGGCGCACGAGTCGTTCGAGGACGAGGCGACCGCGGCGTACCTCAACGAGCACTTCGTGTCGATCAAGGTCGACCGCGAGGAGCGGCCCGACGTGGACGCGGTCTACATGCAGGCGACCACGTCGATGACCGGGCACGGCGGCTGGCCGATGACCGTGGTGCTCGACCACGACGGCAACCCGTTCTTCGCCGGCACCTACTTCCCGGAGGCGCCGCGGCACGGGCAGCCGTCGTTCCGCCAGGTGCTGGAGGCGCTGAGCGACGCCTGGGTCAACCGCGCCGACGAGGTCGCCCGGATCGGCGCGACGCTGCGGGACCACCTCAACCAGGCGAACGCGCTCATCGCAGGGACGATCGACGTCGACGCCTCGGTCGCGACGCTGGCGACGGAGTTCGACCCGCGGTCGGCCGGGTTCGGGGGAGCGCCGAAGTTCCCGCCGTCGATGGTGCTGGAGTTCCTGCTCCGGCACGGCGAGCGCGAGATGCTCGGCGCGACGCTGGAGGCCATGGCCCGCGGTGGCATCCACGACCAGCTCGCCGGCGGGTTCGCCCGCTACTCCGTCGACAACGACTGGGTGGTGCCGCACTTCGAGAAGATGCTCTACGACAACGCGCTGCTGCTGCGCGTGTACGCCGGCTGGGGCACGCCGCTGGGCGACCGGGTCGCCCGGGGGATCGCCGACTTCCTGCTCGCCGAGCTGCGCACCGACGAGGGCGGCTTCGCCTCCGCGCTGGACGCCGACTCCGAGGGCGAGGAGGGCACCTTCTACGTCTGGACCCCGGCGCAGCTCGCCGAGGTCCTCGGCCCCGAGGACGGCGCGTGGGCCGCCGAGCTGCTGTCCGTGACCGACGCCGGCACCTTCGAGCGCGGGACGTCCACGCTGCAGCTGCTCCGGGACCCCGACGACCCGGAGCGCTGGGACGACGTACGCCTCCGGCTGCTGGAGGCCCGCGCGCGCCGGGAGCGGCCCGCCCGCGACGACAAGGTCGTCGCCTCGTGGAACGGGCTGGCGATCAGCGGCCTGTGCCGGGCCGGGTACGTCGAGGCCGCCGAGCGCGCGGCCGACCTGCTGTGGCGGGTGCACGTCGTCGACGGCCGGCTGCGCCGCGTCTCCCGCGACGGCGTCGTCGGGACCCCGGCGGGCGTGCTCGAGGACCATGGCTGCGTGGCGGCCGCGTTCGTCGACCTGTTCCAGGCGACCGGCGACGTCGACTGGCTCACCCGGGCGGGCGCGATCCTCGACGTCGCGCTCGCGCACTTCGGCGCCGACGACGGCGGCTTCTTCGACACCGCGGACGACGCCGAGGCCCTGGTCGCCCGGCCACGCGACCCCTCCGACAACGCCTACCCCTCCGGGCTCTCCTCGATGGTGCACGCGCTGGCGGCGTACGCCGCGATCACCGGCGAGGGCCGCTACCGCGAGGCCGCCGGGCGGGCGCTGGCGACCGTGGCGCAGATCGCGGAGAAGGCGCCCCGGTTCGCCGGCTGGTCGCTGGCGGCCGCGCAGTCGATGCTCGACGGCCCGGTCGAGGTGGCGATCGTGGGCGAGCCCGGCGAGGAGCGCGACGCCCTCGAGGCCGTCGCCCGCCGCGACCCGAACGCGGTCGTCGTGGTCGCCGACGAGCCCACCGACGAGGTGCCGCTGCTGGTCGGCCGCGAGCCGGTCGACGGGCGGGCGGCCGCCTACGTCTGCCGGGGCTTCGTCTGCGAGCGGCCGGTCACGACCGCCGACGAGCTCAGCGCCGCGCTGCGGTGAGCAGCCGGTCGCCCAGGTCCGAGCGCAGGTAGAGCACCGACCGCCCGTGCCGGGCCGACGTCAGCAGCCCGCCGTCGCGCAGCGCCCGCAGGTGCTGGTTGACGGCGCTGGTCGTGACGCCGAGCCGGACCGCGAGCTCGGTCGACGAGGCGGGTGACTCCAGCAGCGCCAGCAGGCGCGACCGGACGCCGCCGAGCAGGTCGGCCAGCGCGTCCCGCTCGCCGAGCGGCTCCGCCTCCCAGAGCGTGCCGACCCCGCGCGCGCCGTACAGGATCAGCGGCGCCTCGTCCGCCGAGATCGGCGCGGTCACGTTGCGGGTGAACAGCGACGGGGCCAGGGTCAGCCCCTCGCCGGAGGTCGACCGGCGGAAGCCGACCTTGGACGTCATCTCCACCCGCACCACGTCGTCGACGAGCTGGATCCGCGGCGACAGGTCGGCGAACATCGCGGCCAGCCCCTCGCGGGCGATGGTGCGGCCGCGGAAGACGATGTCGGCCTCCAGCACGGTCCGCATCCGCGGCCACCACGGCTCGAAGCAGGCGTCCCAGTACGCCGCCAGCGCGGTGACGATCCGCTGCAGCAGTCGGTCGCGCCGCCCGGTCAGCACCGCCGGCCGGCGGCCGGGGTGGACCTCGTCGATGTCGTCGCGCACCACGTCGAGCGGCGTCGCCGCGACCACCTCCAGCTCGTCGTGGAACCGGGTCAGCGGCGAGCGCGGTCGGGGCGTGAGGAAGTCCGGCGTCCAGAGGCTCTCGTTGGTCAGGGCCAGGAGCAGCTCGCGGTCGAGCCCCGAGCGCGCGTCCTCGGTGCGGTTCAGCCACGGCAGCATCAGCGGGTAGCGGCCGGGCTCGCGCCAGGTGCGCAGCGACAGCGCGAGCTCGTTCATCGGCGAGAGGGCGAACCGCACGTCGCCGAGGTCGGCGCCGGCCAGCTCGTACTCGATCAGCCCGACCATGAAGCAGGACGCTACATCGTTGGTGGCGCCTCACCGGGCCGTGGGAGAACTCTCCCGTGATCCTCCCCGCCGAGCCCGTGCACCGCGCCCTGACGCTGACGACCGCCTCCGCCTCCCTGGCGACGGGGCTGTTCTACAGCGTCAGCGCGTTGTACTTCACCCGCGTCATCGGGCTCGCGCCGACGACCGTCGGGCTCGGCCTCACCGTCGCCGGGGCGGTCGGCGTGCTGGCGTCGTTCCTCGGCGGGTACGCCTCGGACCGGGTCGGCGCCGACCGGCTGCAGCTGGCGGCGAACGCCGTCCAGGGCCTGGCGATGCTCGCCTACGTGTTCGCCGGGTCGGCGCTCGCCTTCACCCTCGTCGCGTGCGTGGCGGTCGGCAGCCGGAGCCTCCAGGGGTCGGCCAAGGCGGCGCTCCAGGCGCGGTGGTTCACCGGCGCCGACCGGGTCGAGGTGCGCGCCCGGCTGCGGGTCGTCACGAACGTCTTCATCGGCCTGGGCACGGTGCTGGCCGCGCTCGCCCTCCTCGTCGACACCGCCGCGGCGTACCGCACGACGATGGTCGTGGTCGCGGTGCTGCTCGGGGCGTCGACGGCCCCGCTCCTCGGGCTCCGTCGGGTCACCGGCTTCGCGACCGTGATGGACGTCCACCTCGACCCCGACCGGGTGCGCGGGCCGTCGCCGCTGCGCGACCGCACCTACGTCAGCTCGGTCGCGCTGAACTCGGTGATCGCGATGCAGTTCTCGATGACCAGCGTCGGCGTCCCGCTCTGGATCGTCACGCGCACCGAGGCTCCGGCGGTCGTCATCTCGGTGCTGCTGGTGCTCAACACGGTCGTGGTCGCGCTCTTCCAGGTGCGAGCGGCGCGCGGGACCCACGACATCGCCGTCGCCGGCCGCACGGTCCGGCGGGGGAGCCTGCTGCTCGCGGCCGGGTGCCTGCTGTACGCCGCGGCCGGCAGCGTGGGCGCGGTCGCCGCCGTCGCGCTGCTGGTGGCCGCCGAGCTGCTCGGCACCTGGGCGGAGATCTGGTGCGAGGCCGGCGGCTGGGGCCTCGCCTTCGAGCTCGCCGACCCCGCGAGCGCCGGCGCCTACCAGGGCCTGACGCAGACCGGCTACGCGGTGGCGGGCATGGTGGCCCCGGCGCTGGTGACCGCGACCGCGGTCGACCACGGGCTCCCCGGCTGGGCGTTCCTGGCGGCCGTCTTCGCGCTCGCCGGTACGGCGGTCGCGGTGCTGTCGCGGCAGGCCGCGGCCCGGCGTACCCCTCAGCGCAGGGCGTACGTCGCCATCGAGACGCCGACGTAGTGCGCGACGAACGCGAGGATCGTGAAGGTGTGGAACACCTCGTGGAAGCCGAACCAGCGCGGCCACGGGTTGGGGCGCTTGAAGCCGTAGACGACGCCGCCGAACGTGTAGAGCGCGCCGCCGACGATGATCATCGTGAACGTCGCGATGCCGATGCCGAGGCCGAGGCGGGTGGCGCCGTCGAAGAAGCTCGGCATGAAGAAGACCGCGGCCCAGCCCAGCGCGATGTAGATCGGGACGTAGAGCCAGCGTGGCGCGTCGGTCCAGAAGACCCGGAAGCCGACGCCGAGGATCGCGCCGCCCCAGACGGTCGCGAGCAGCACCACCTGCTGGGTGCCCTCGAGCAGCAGGATGCTGAACGGCGTGTAGGACCCCGCGATCAGCAGGAAGATGTTGGAGTGGTCGAACCGGCGCAGGAACGCCCACACCCGCGGCGACCAGGTGCCCGTGTGGTAGATCGCCGACACCGTGAACAGCACCAGCGCGGACGCGGTGAACACCGCCGACCCGATGCGGGTGGCGGTGGTCGGCGACAGCGCGATCAGCACGATCCCGGCGGCCAGGGTGAGCGGCGCCGTACCCAGGTGCAGCCAGCCGCGGAGCTTCGGCTTGATCTCGGCCGTGAGGTCGGCGACGGCGTCGTGCAGGGACTCGAGGCCCGCGCGCATGGCCTGGTTCATGTCGTCGAACCTACCCGGGGTAGGGCACGACAACCCCGCAGGTGGTGCACGTCGAGTCGACCTGTGATCAACGTCGCGCCGGTACGATCGCCAGCGTGGCGGACTGGAAGCGCGGGCTCCGGCGGGTGCTCTACCCGGCGTACGAGGCACGGATGCTGCGCCGGATGCCCGACCCCATCCCGAAGCACGTCGGGGTGATGCTGGACGGCAACCGCCGCTGGGCCAAGGCCGTCGGCCGCGACACCGCCCACGGCCACCAGGCCGGCGCCGCGAACATCGAGCCGCTGCTCGGGTGGTGCGACGAGGTCGGCATCGAGGTGGTCACCCTGTGGCTGCTGTCGACCGACAACCTCAATCGCCCCGAGCGCGAGCTGGCGCCGCTGCTCGACATCATCTCCGAGGCGGTCGCGTCGCTGGCCGACCAGCAGAAGTGGCGGATCCACCCGGTGGGCGCGCTCGACCTGCTGCCCGCCGCCGTCGCCGAGCGGCTCAAGGCCGCCGAGGAGGCCACCCGCGACGTCGACGGGATGCTCGTCAACGTCGCGGTCGGGTACGGCGGGCGGCGCGAGATCGCCGACGCCGTCCGGTCGCTGCTGACCGAGGCCGCGGCGGAGGGCACCTCGATGGAGGAGCTCGCCAGCATGATCGACGTCGAGCACATCGCCGAGCACCTCTACACCAAGGGCCAGCCCGACCCCGACCTCGTCATCCGCACCTCCGGCGAGCAGCGGCTGGGCGGCTTCCTGCTCTGGCAGAGCGCGAAGTCGGAGTTCTACTTCTGCGAGGCCTACTGGCCCGACTTCCGCCGCGTGGACTTCCTCCGCGCGATCCGCGCGTACGCGCAGCGGGAGCGGCGGTTCGGGGCGTAGCCGCGGGCTTCGGCTGCTGACAGCCGAAACCCGCACGACACGCCGGCGCGCATCGGCGTGTCGTGCGGGTTCTGGCTGCCAGGCGCCGGCTGGAGGGCGCGCGCGGCGCCCCCACCGTTCACCCCGCGTTCTGGCGTGTCGCCCCGGAACCGCCGGGGGAGCGGCGTACTTTCCGACTATCGGCGGGTGGGGAAGCTCGCCGTATCGGGAGGCCCGTTCGTGAGAGATCGCGACTGCACAGCACGGCAGCCTCGCTGCCGCGCGACCGGGAGCCGGCACTCCGGCGCTCGGGCCCGCACCGGTCCGTCTGCTTGAAACCACGGCCGGGGCGCAGAGTGCTCGCGCTGGCCTGCGAAGGGGTGTCACCGTGCCGAACCAGGCTCCGAAGACCCAGCGCTCCGCCCCCACGAAGACCCGCGCGAAATCCGCGCCGTCCGTGCGCACCTACGTCCTCGACACCAGCGTCCTGCTCGCCGACCCCGGCGCGATCCGGCGGTTCGAGGAGCACGAGGTCGTGCTGCCGGTCGTGGTGATCACCGAGCTGGAGGGCAAGCGGCACCACCCCGAGCTGGGCTTCTTCGCACGCACGGCGTTGCGGATGCTGGACGAGCTGCGGATCACCCACGGCCGCCTCGACGAGCCGGTCCCGGTCGGCGACCTCGGCGGCACGGTGCGCGTCGAGCTCAACCACACCGACCCCGCGGCGCTGCCCTCCGGGTTCCGGCTCGGCGACAACGACACCCGCATCCTCGCCGTCGCCTGCAACCTCGCCAACGAGGGCGCGGACGTCACGCTGGTCTCCAAGGACCTGCCGCTGCGGATCAAGGCGTCCGCGGTCGGCTTGGACGCGCAGGAGTACCGCGCCGAGGCGATCAGCGACTCCGACACCGGCTACTCCGGCATGGCCGAGCTCGAGGTCGCCGCCGCCGACCTCGACGAGCTGTACGACGACGGCGTGGTCGACCTCGAGGCGGCCCGCGACCTGCCCTGCCACACCGGCCTGGTGCTGCTCTCGGACCGCGGTACGGCGCTGGGCCGGGTCGGCCCCGACAAGCAGGTGCACCTGGTGCGCGGTGACCGCGAGGCGTTCGGCATCCACGGCCGCTCGGCCGAGCAGCGGATCGCGCTGGAGATGCTGCTGGACCCCGATGTCGGCATCGTGTCGCTCGGCGGCCGGGCCGGGACCGGCAAGTCCGCGATGGCGCTCTGCGCCGGGCTGGAGGCGGTGCTCGAACGCCGCCAGCACCAGAAGGTCGTGGTGTTCCGCCCGCTGTTCGCCGTGGGCGGCCAGGAGCTCGGCTACCTACCGGGCTCGGAGTCCGAGAAGATGTCGCCCTGGGCGCAGGCGGTGTTCGACACCCTCGGAGCGATGACCTCCAAGGACGTCATCGACGAGATCCTCGACCGCGGGATGCTCGAGGTGCTGCCGCTGACCCACATCCGGGGCCGGTCCCTGCACGACGCGTTCGTGATCGTCGACGAGGCCCAGTCGCTGGAGCGCAACGTGCTGCTGACCGTGCTGTCGCGGATCGGCGCGAACTCCAAGGTCGTGCTCACCCACGACGTCGCCCAGCGCGACAACCTCCGCGTCGGGCGGCACGACGGGGTGGTCGCCGTGATCGAGAAGCTCAAGGGGCACCCGCTGTTCGCGCACGTCACGCTCACCCGGTCCGAGCGCTCGCCGATTGCGGCGCTGGTCACGGAGATGCTGGAGAACGTCACGCTCTGAGCACACCCCTGGGGCCCCTGTGACTGTTGTGGCGGGGGAGGTGGCCGTGCGCGAATCCACAGGCCGGGATCCGGCCGTTCGGTTTGCAACCACCTCCCTCGTCAGGCAGGGTGGCCCGTGATCTTTTCGTGACCTTCTGGGCTCAGGCCTCGGGACCGCCGCACCGATGAGTCACGGAACGCCCGAGTCGCCTACCCGATCGTCGAGCCCTTGTCGAAACGCACCAAGTACGTTCCGAAGCACCGGCACGCCCCCGAGCGGACCCTCGCCCAGGCACCGAAGAAGGCCCTCCGCAACACGGTCGTGCTCTCCTCCGTCGCCGTCGCGGCCACCGGCGCGTCCGTGGCCGGCGGAGTGCTGAGCGCCCCCGCCGTCGTCTCCAGCGCTGCCGACGACCTGGGCACCCAGGTGTCGTCGCCCGTCCTGGGCGGCTCGGCGCACGAGGTCGACCGCGCACCGGTCGTGTCCCGGTCCGGTGACCGCCGCGACGCCGCCGACCCGGCCAAGGAGGCCGCGCTGTCGGTGCAGGGCGGCCCGGCCGTCACCGAGCGCGTCGAGCTGTCCGACGGCGACCCGCGCGACATCGCCCGCGTGCTGATGCCGCAGTTCGGCTTCTCCTCCGACCAGTTCGGCTGCCTCGACTCGCTGTGGACCCGCGAGAGCAACTGGAACCCGTCGGCCGAGAACGCCTCCTCGGGTGCGTACGGCATCCCGCAGTCGCTGCCCGGCTCCAAGATGGCCTCCGCCGGCGCCGACTGGGCCACCAACCCGGCCACCCAGATCGAGTGGGGCCTCGGCTACATCCGCGACCGCTACGGCAGCCCCTGCGGCGCGTGGGGCCACTCCGAGTCGTACGGCTGGTACTGAGGCGAACCTGTCGGCGAACCTGTCGGCGAATGCCTGTACTTGTCGGCCGAAGTTTCGGCCGACAAGTACAGGTTTCCCCGGTTGACCGGGGAAACCGTCACCGCCACCGGCCCCTACGGGTGCGTCATCGACTCCACGTCGAGCGCCTCGTCCAGCTGCGCCGCGGTGAGCTCGCCGCGCTCGACGTAGCCCAGCCGGATCACGGTCTCGCGGATGGTGGCGCCGTCGGCCAGCGCCTGCTTGGCGACCTTGGCCGCGGCCTCGTAGCCGATGTACTTGTTCAGCGGCGTGACGACCGACGGCGAGGACTCGGCGTACTGGCGCATCCGGTCGGCGTCCGCGGTGATCCCGTCCACGCACCGGGCCGCCAGCACCCGCGAGGAGGCCGCCAGCAGCCGCACGGACTCCAGGACGTTGCGCGCCATCACCGGCATCGCGACGTTGAGCTCGAACGCCCCGCTGGCGCCGGCGGCGGTCACCGCGGCGTCGTTGCCGATCACCTGGAAGCAGACCATCAGCGTGGCCTCCGGGAGCACCGGGTTGACCTTGCCCGGCATGATGCTCGACCCCGGCTGGAGGTCGGGCAGGTGGATCTCCGCGAGCCCGGTGGTCGGGCCCGACGACATCCAGCGCAGGTCGTTGCAGATCTTGGCGAGCCCGACCGCGTAGGTGCGCAGCACCCCGCTCAGCTCCACCAGCGAGTCGCGGGTGCCCTGCGCCTCGAAGTGGTTGCGCGCCTCGGTGAACGGCTGCCCCGTCGACTCGGAGAGTACGGCGATCACCCGCTCCGCGAACCCCTCCGGGGTGTTGATCCCGGTGCCCACCGCCGTGCCGCCCAGGGGCAGCTCGCGCACCCGGGGGAGCACCGACTCGAGCCGCTCGGCGGCGTACCGGACGGTCGCGGCGTAGCCGCTGAACTCCTGGCCGAGCATCACCGGCGTCGCGTCCATCAGGTGCGTGCGGCCGGACTTCACCAGCCCGGCGAACTCCTCGGCCTTGGCCTCCAGGGAGGTCGCGAGCACGTCCAGCGCGGGCAGCAGGTCGCCGACGACCGCGAGCGTCGAGGCGACGTGGATCGCGGTCGGGAAGGTGTCGTTGCTGGACTGGCTCGCGTTCACGTGGTCGTTGGGGTGCACCTCGTGGCCGGCCCGCTGGGCGAGGGTGGCGATCACCTCGTTGGCGTTCATGTTGGAGCTGGTGCCCGAGCCGGTCTGGAAGACGTCGATCGGGAACTCGGCGTCGTGCCGGCCCTCCACCACCTCGGTCGCGGCCGCCACGATCGCGCCGGCCTGCGCGGCGTCGAGGATCCCGAGCTCGCCGTTCACGGTCGCCGCCGCGGCCTTCACCCGGCCGATCGCGTGGATCAGCGCCGGCTCGATCGGGGTGCCGCTGATCGGGAAGTTCTCCACCGCCCGCTGGGTCTGCGCCCGCCACACGGCGTCGGCGGGCACCCGGACCTCGCCCATGCTGTCGCGCTCGATGCGGTAGTCGTCTCCGGAGGTCATGCCTCGGACGTTACCCGCGCGACGTAGAGCCAGTACTTCTCGGCGCGGTCCTGCAGGAGCACGTCGTGCGCGTAGCCCTCGGCGCTGTCGAACACCCGGTCCAGCAGGTCGACCAGGCCCGGCGCCTCGGCGGCCGACCAGATCGCCAGGGCCCCGCCGGGCCGCAGCACGTCGCGCGCGCTGCGCAGGAACGGCTCCTCGTACAGCGCCGCGTTGACCTCGTGCACCAGGTAGCCCGGACCGTTGTCGACGTCGAGCAGGATCAGGTCGTACGACGAGCGCGGCGCCTCCGCGAGCGCGACCGCGACGTCCGCGACGACGACGCGCACCCGCTCGTCGGCCAGCAGCGCCGGGCCGTGGGGGACGGTGCCGTCGCGCATCCAGTCGACCAGCGCCTGCTCGATCTCGACGACCGCGCACTTCTCGACCCGGTGGTCGGCCAGCACGGCGTGCATGGTGAACCCGAGCCCCAGGCCGCCGACCACGACCGCCTTCGGGTCGGCCACCTGGGCCAGTGCCGACTCGGCCAGCGCCTGCTCGGTGCTGGTCTCGAGGTTGTCCATCACGAAGACGCCGTTCGCCCGCAGCTCCAGCACCGTCGGCGCGCCCTCGTCGCGGCGTTCCCTCAGCACCAGCTCGCCGCGTGCGGTCTCGGCGCGGGCGATCTCGACGTAGTCCACGGGGCCAGTGTTACCCGACGCCTGGTCGGCTCAGTCGAACAGCTCGCTGAGCCAGCTCTCCTTGCGCTTCTTGCGGTAGTAGCCCTGCTGGGGCTGGTACGCGGTGGGCTGGGGAGCCGGCGGTGCGGGCTGCCCGAGCGAGCGCTCGATGATCTTGTCCAGCTCGCCGCGGTCCAGCCACACGCCGCGGCAGGTCGGGCAGTAGTCGATCTCGATGCCGCTCCGCTCGCTCATCACGAGGGTCGTCCCGTCGGTGGGGCACTGCATGTCGGTGTCCTCTCGTCGCTCATCTCGTCGAACGTGCGAGTCGACCGCCGGGTTCCGGGTACGGGGTCGCCATGGCAGACGAGAAGCAGGACGAGGGCCAGGTCTCCGAGGTCAGTGGGCTGAAGGCGGACCCCGGCGACCAGGTCTCCGACGGCGACGCGGTCTCCGGGCAGCCGGAGGGCGAGAGCGGGAAGGTCGACGACGGTCCCACCGGCCCGGACGCCCCGACCAACGCGCCGCGGCAGGACCGCTACCCCGACAAGGACGACGTCGAGACGACCGGCTGAGCCCGCGCCCGCGGCGGGCCGGCCCGGCTACTCCGCGGACCGCACCCGGATGCCCGTCACGGGGACGGTGACCGTCCCGGACGGGTCGGTGAAGAAGTCGTTGCCCTTGTCGTCGACGACGATGAACGCCGGGAAGTCCTCGACCTCGATCTTCCAGACCGCCTCCATGCCGAGCTCGGGGTACTCGATGACCTCCTGGCTCCGGATGCAGTCCTGGGCGAGCCGGGCGGCGGGGCCGCCGATGGATCCCAGGTAGAAGCCGCCGTGGGCGGCGCACGCCTCGGTGACCTGCTTCGAGCGGTTGCCCTTGGCGAGCATCACCATCGAGCCGCCGGCCGCCTGGAACTGCTCGACGTACGAGTCCATCCGGCCCGCGGTGGTCGGCCCGAAGGAGCCCGAGGCCATGCCCTCCGGCGTCTTCGCCGGGCCGGCGTAGTAGACCGGGTGGTCGCGCAGGTACGCCGGCATCTCCTCGCCGGCGTCCAGCCGCTCCTTGATCTTGGCGTGCGCGATGTCGCGCGCGACGACCAGCGGGCCGGTGAGCGAGAGCCGGGTCTTCACGGGGTACTGCGAGAGCTGCGCGAGGATCTCCGACATCGGCCGGTTCAGGTCGACCGCGACGACCTCGCCGCCCGCGATGTCCTCCGCGACGCCGGCGTCGGGCATGTACTGCGCCGGGTCCGTCTCGAGCTGCTCGAGGAAGACGCCCTCGGGGGTGATCTTGCCGAGCGCCTGCCGGTCCGCCGAGCAGGACACCGCGATCGCGACCGGGCAGGACGCCCCGTGCCGGGGCAGCCGCACGACCCGCACGTCGTGGCAGAAGTACTTGCCGCCGAACTGCGCGCCGATCCCGAACGACTGCGTCAGCTCGAAGACCTGCTGCTCCAGCTCCACGTCGCGGAAGCCGTGCGCCGACATCGACCCCGACGTCGGCAGGTTGTCGAGGTAGTGCGCGGAGGCGTACTTGGCGGTCTTCAGCGCGAACTCCGCCGACGTGCCGCCGATGACGACCGCCAGGTGGTACGGCGGGCACGCGGCCGTGCCGAGCGAGCGGATCTTCTCGTCGAGGAACTGCAGGAGCCGCTGCGGGTTCAGGATCGCCTTCGTCTCCTGGAACAGGAACGACTTGTTCGCCGAGCCGCCGCCCTTGGCCATGAAGAGGAACTTGTACTCGGGGGTGCCGTGCGACGGCGTGGAGTAGATCTCGATCTGCGCCGGCAGGTTGGTGCCGGTGTTCTTCTCCTCGTACGTCGTCAGCGGCGCCAGCTGGGAGTAGCGCAGGTTGAGGTTCGTGTAGGCGTCGTACACGCCGCGCGAGATCGCCTCGCCGTCGTCGGCGCGGGTGAGCACGCCCTCGGTCTTCTTTCCCATCACGATCGCGGTGCCGGTGTCCTGGCACATCGGCAGCACGCCGCCGGCGGAGATGTTGACGTTCTTGAGCAGGTCGAGCGCGACGAACCGGTCGTTCCCGGAGGCCTCCGGGTCATCGATGATCCGCCGCAGCTGGGCGAGGTGGGCGGGCCGCAGGTAGTGCGCGATGTCGTGCATCGCCTCGGCCGTGAGCCGCTGGATCGCCTCGGGCGACACGCGGAGGAAGGTCTGCCCGTCCGCCTCGAACGTCGAGACGCCCTCGGTGGTGATCAGCCGGTACGGAGTGTCGTCCCGGCCGGTCGGCAGGAGGTCGGAGTACAGGAACTCGGGATCGCTCGCCACGGAGGGTCAGAGTAGCCGTGTCTTCGTTCCTGCACTCCGGGAGGTCCATCCGGGAGTAACGTCCCGTTCAGCCACACCCGCCAGGGTGCGCGAGGCCCGGCTACGGGCACTGACACAGGAGGTCTCGTGAAGCTCAGGACTTGGTTCGTGACTCTGGTCGCCCTGGCGACCACCAGCGCGCTGGCCGCGTGTGCCCCGCCGTCCGACGGCGGTGGCAGCGACGGCGGCGGTGGCGGGGCCGACGCCAGCAGCGCGACGTCGGCCGACGACCTGGGCGGCATGGACGCCCTGGTCAAGGCCGCCCAGGACGAGGGCGAGCTGAACGTCATCGCCCTCCCGCCCGACTGGGCCAACTACGGCAACATCATCAAGGCGTTCGAGGAGAAGTACGGCATCACGATCAACTCCGCGCTGCCCGACGGCGCCAGCCAGGACGAGATCAACCAGGCCAAGCAGCTCCAGGGCAAGGACCGGGCCCCGGACGTCTTCGACCTCGGGCAGTCGGTCGCGCTCGCCAACACCGACATGTTCGCGCCGTACCAGGTGCAGACCTTCGACGAGATCCCGGCGGAGTTCAAGGACCCGAGCGGCACCTGGGTCAACGACTACGGCGGCTACATGTCGATCGGCTACGACTCGTCCAAGGTCCCCGACGTCACCTCGCTCGACGACCTGCTCGGCGCCGACTTCAAGGGCAAGGTCGCGCTCAACGGCGACCCGACCCAGGCCGGCGCCGCGTTCAGCGGCGTGGTGATGGCCTCGATCGCGAACGGCGGCTCCGCCGACGACATCGCGCCCGGCGTGGACTTCTTCAAGCGGCTCAAGGACGCCGGCAACTTCCTGCCGGTCGACCCGACCTCGGCGACCATCGAGTCCGGCCAGACCCCGGTCGTCATCGACTGGGACTACCTGAACGCCGCCGAGTCGGCCAAGCTGCCGAGCTGGAAGGTCGTCGTGCCCGACAACGCCGTGGTCGCGGGCTACTACTTCCAGGCGATCAACAAGGACGCGCCGCACCCCGCCGCCGCCCGCCTCTGGGAGGAGTTCCTCTACAGCGACGAGGGCCAGAACCTCTGGCTCGCCGGCGGCGCCCGCCCGGTCCGCGCCGACGCGATGGTCAAGGCCGGCACGATCGACAAGGCCAAGTACGACGCGCTCCCGCCGGTCAACGGCACGCCGGTCATCCCGACCAACGACCAGACCGAGAAGATGGCCGCCTACCTGGCGGACAACTGGGCGAAGGCCGTCGGCTGAGCACGTCCTCCCGCCTCGTGCGGACGGTCCGGCGCTCGGGCGTCGGGCCGGCCGTCGGGCTGCTGCCGTTCCTCGTCTACGTCACGATCTTCCTGGTCGTCCCGACGGTGACCGTCGCCGTCGGGGCGTTGCAGGACGAGGACGGCCGGTTCACCCTCGACGTGGTCCGCACGCTCGGTGACGACACGGTCGTCCGGGCCCTGTGGCGCAGCCTGGAGGTCTCCGTCGTCTCGGCGGTCGTCGGTGCGGTGCTCGGTGCGGTGCTCGCCTACCTGATCGTGGACCTGCCGCCGACGAACTTCCTCCGGCGGACCGTCTCGGCGATCTGCGGCGTGCTCGCCCAGTTCGGCGGCGTCACGCTCGCGTTCGCGTGGATGGCCTCGATCGGGTTCGGTGGGCTGCTGACCAACGCCTTCGCCGGCCTGCCCGGCTTCTCCGAGAACGGGTCGACCTGGCTCTACGACATCCCCGGCCTGATCCTGGTCTACACGTACTTCCAGATCCCGCTGATGGTGATCGTGTTCCTCCCGGCGCTGGAGGGGCTGCGCCCGCAGTGGCGCGAGGCGGCGGTCAACCTGGGCGCGACGAGGACGCAGTACTGGCTGCGCGTCGGCTTCCCGATCCTCCGCCCGGCGTTCCTCGCCTCGCTGCTGCTGCTGTTCGCGAACGCGTTCGCGGCGTACGCGACCGCCGCCGCCCTGATCAGCCAGGGCGCGCTGATCCTCCCGCTGCTGATCCGCTCCGCGCTCACCAGCGAGGTCGTGCTCGGCCAGCAGCACCTCGCCTACGCGCTCGCGCTCGAGATGGTCGCCGTGGTCGCGGTCGTGATGGGCCTCTACGCATGGCTGCTGCGGCGTACCTCGAGGTGGCTGCCGTGACCGGCCGGCTGGTCCGTACCGGGCTGCTGCTCGTGTTCGCGGCGTTCTTCCTCGTGCCGCTGGCGTCGCTGCTGAACTTCAGCACCAAGGACGTGTTCACCGGTGAGCGCACCGGCGCCGCGTGGCGCGCGCTGGTCGAGGACCCGACGATGAGCGACGCGATCCGGACCTCGCTCACGCTCGCCGTGCTCACCGTCGTCGGGATGGTGGTGCTCCTGGTGCCGACGATGGTCTGGGTGCGGCTGCGGGTCCCGCGCGCCACCCGGCTGGTCGAGTTCCTCTGCCTGCTCCCGCTCACGATCCCGGCGCTGGTGATCGTCGTCGGCGTCAAGAACGTCTACGCGTGGGTCGACTACTTCTTCGGCGACACCCCGCTGACGCTGGCGTTCGCGTACGTCGTGCTCGTGCTGCCCTACGCCTACCGGTCGATCGACGCCTCGCTGTCCGGCATCGACGCACGCACGCTGGCGGAGGCCGCCCGGTCGCTGGGCGCCGGGTGGCTCACGGTGATCACGCGGGTGATCGTGCCGAACATCTGGCCCGGCATCCTGAGCGCGGCGTTCGTCGCGATCGCGCTGGTGCTGGGGGAGTACACCTTCGCCTCGCTGCTGAACTACCAGACCCTGCCGGTGGCGATCGTGCTGCTCGGCAAGAGCGATGCGCCGACCTCGATGGCCGCGGCCCTCGGGTCGATCGTGCTCGCCTTCGTCCTGCTGCTGGTCCTGTCGCTGCTGGACCGCCGCCGTCACGTCCCGAGGAGCAAGTAGATGGAGCGATCGACCGCCGGCGTCGCCGTGGACCTGGTCGGCCTGTCCCGCACCTACGGCAGCGTCCGCGCCCTCGACGGACTGGACCTGCGGCTGGCGCCGGGCGAGCTGGTCGCGCTGCTGGGCCCGTCCGGCTGCGGCAAGACCACCGCGCTGCGCCTGCTCGCCGGCCTCGAGGTGCCCGACGACGGCCGGGTGCTGGTCGGCGGCACCGACATCACCGGCGTACCCGCCAACAAGCGCGACATGGGCATGGTCTTCCAGGCCTACTCCCTCTTCCCGCACCTCACCGTGCTGGAGAACGTCGGCTTCGGCCTCAAGCTCCGTGGCCGGCCGCGGGCCCAGCGCCGGCAGCGGGCCGAGGAGATGCTCGAGCTCGTCGGCCTGTCCACGCAGCGCGACCGGTACGCGACCCAGCTCTCCGGCGGCCAGCAGCAGCGGGTGGCGCTGGCCCGGGCACTCGCGATCGAGCCGGCGGTGCTGCTCCTCGACGAGCCGCTCTCGGCGCTCGACGCCAAGGTGCGGGTGCAGCTGCGTGACGAGATCCGCCGGATCCAGATCGAGGTCGGCACCACGACCCTCTTCGTGACCCACGACCAGGAGGAGGCGCTCGCCGTCGCCGACCGGGTCGGCGTGATGAACGCCGGGCGCCTCGAGCAGATCGCGCCGCCGGCGGAGCTGTACGAGTCGCCGGCGACGCCGTTCGTGGGGGAGTTCGTGGGGCTCAGCAACCGGATCCCGACCCGGGTCGTGGACGGCCGCGCCGACGTGCTCGGCACGTCCGTGCCGGTGCTGCCCGGCTCCGCCGGGGGTGCCGGCGTGGCGCTGGTCCGGCCGGAGTCGATCACCGTCGCCGCCGATCCCGCCGGCCCGGCGACCGTGGCCGCGGTGTCCTACCTGGGCCCGGTCTCCCGGGTGAGCCTGACCCTGGCCGACGGGATCGTCGTGGTCGCCCAGCTGCCGAGCATCGCCGCCGACCGGCTCTCGGTGGGCGACCGGGTGCGCGTCGAGGTCGAGCCGACCGCGGTGCTCGTCGTCGCCGACTGACCTACGCTGCCGCCATGGGAGAGCTCGAGCCCGATCGGTCCCGGCTGCGGATCTCGGACGCCGACCGGCACCGGGTGGCTGAGATCCTGCGGGAGGCCGCGGGCGAGGGGCGGCTGGACCTCACCGAGCTCGACGAGCGGCTCGAGGCGACGTACGCCGCCCGCACCTATGCCGACCTGGTCCCGATCACCCACGACCTGCCGGTCCAGGCCCCCGCGCCGCGGCCGGCCCGGCGGCCGTCGTCGGTGGTGCAGGGGCCCCGGTCGGAGCGGCACCTCGCGATCCTCGGCGGCTTCGAGCGCAAGGGCGCGTGGGTGGTGCCGCAGCAGCTGACGGTCGTCGCGATGATGGGCGGCGCGGACCTCGACCTGCGGGAGGCCGGCTTCGCCGCCCGCGAGGTGACGATCACCGTCAACTGCTTCATGGGCGGCGCCCAGATCACGGTGCCGCCGCACGTGCACGTGGTGATGGAGGGCACCGGCATCATGGGCGGCTACTCGGGGCCGGGCCGGCGGGTCCCCGAGGAGCTCGACGACGGCTCCCCGACCGTCCGGATCCGGGGCGTGGCGATCTGGGGCGGGGTCTCGGTCGAGCGGAAGCGCTAGGCGCCGCCACGAGGTACTGTGACCGCGCTCACCTTTACTACGGATCGTCCGGCACGTACCTGCCGGTGAAGGAGTTGTTGCAGCATGGCCACAGTCAGGTTCGAGGAGGCGCAGCGCTGGTACCCCGGCGCCGACAAGCCCGCCGTACCAGGGATCAGCCTCGAGATCGGTGACGGGGAGTTCATGGTCCTCGTCGGTCCCTCCGGTTGCGGGAAGTCCACCACCCTGCGGATGCTCGCGGGGCTGGAGGAGGTCAACAAGGGGAAGATCTTCATCGGTCCTCGCGACATCACTCACATGCCGCCGAAGGACCGGGACATCGCGATGGTGTTCCAGAACTACGCGCTCTACCCGCACATGTCGGTCGCGGACAACATGGCGTTCGCGCTGAAGATGGCGAAGGTGCCGCACGACGAGCGCAACAAGCGGGTCCAGGACGCGGCCAAGATCCTCGGCCTGACCGAGTACCTCGACCGCAAGCCCAAGGCGCTCTCCGGCGGCCAGCGGCAGCGCGTCGCGATGGGCCGCGCGATCGTCCGGCAGCCGCAGGTGTTCTGCATGGACGAGCCGCTGTCGAACCTGGACGCGAAGATGCGCGTCCAGACCCGCACCGACATCGCCAAGCTGCAGGCCGACCTCGGCGTCACGACCGTCTACGTCACCCACGACCAGGTCGAGGCGATGACGATGGGCGACCGGGTGGCGGTCATGAAGGACGGCATCCTGCAGCAGGTCGACACCCCGCTGGCGCTCTACGACCGGCCGGTCAACCTGTTCGTCGCGGGCTTCATCGGCTCCCCGCAGATGAACCTGATGGAGGCCAAGGCCGACAACGGCCAGGCCAAGATCGGCGACTACCGGGTCCCGGTCGACGCGGCCGCGGCGGCGAAGATGCAGGGCAACGTCACGGTCGGCGTCCGGCCCGAGGCCTGGCGCGTGGTCGGCAACGCCGAGGACGGCCTGCCGGTCAAGGTCACCGTCGTGGAGGACCACGGCGCCGACGCGTTCATCCACGGCACGTGCGGTGTCGAGGGCACGCCGAGCAGCATCATCATCCGGGTCAGCGGTCGTGACCACCCGCAGAAGGGCGACACGATGTTCGTCACCACCGACCCGCAGAACGTGCACGTGTTCGACAGCGAGACCGGCGAGCGTCTCTCCGACTGATCCAACGCCGAGTCGGCGCCAGTGCAGGCCGGAGAGGCGCCGACTCGGCGCCAGTGCAGGCCGGAGAGGCGCCGACTCGGCGCCAGTGCAGGCCGGAGAGGCGCCGACTCGGCGCCAGTGCAGGCCCCCTGTCTGCAGTAGCGCCGACTCGGCGGTGTTGGGACCTGCAGTAGCGCCGACTCGGCGTCTCAGTCGCGGTCGGCGGTCCGGCGGATCGCGGCGGTGATGGTCTCGAACAGCGCCGGGGGCAGGTCGTGGCCCATGCCGGCGATCAGCAGCAGCTCGGCGTGGGGGATGGCGGCGGCGGTGGCCCGGCCGCCGGAGACGTGCACCATCTTGTCCGCGAGGCCGTGCACCACCAGGGCCGGGACGCGGACGGCCCGGAGCCGGGTACTCCGGTTGGGCTGGGTCAGCACGGCCAGCATCTGCCGCATCACGCCGCTCGCGCTCACCCCGCGGTCGAAGGTGTCCCCGGCGCGCTTCTCCACCTGCTCCTGCGGCTGGGGGTACGCGGGCGACCCGATCAGCTTCCAGAACGCCGTGCTGGTGCGGACGTAGGCCTCCCGCCCCGGCCGGCGGTTGCCGATCAGGCCCGGCAGCAGCGACGGGTGCTGCCAGCCGACGGTGCGCTTCCCGGTCGTGGACATGATGCTGGTCAGCGAGCGGAGCCGGTCCGGTCGCGCGATCGCCATCGTCTGCGCGATCATGCCGCCCATCGAGACCCCCGCGACGTGCGCGGACTCCAGGCCCAGGTGGTCCAGCAGGCCGAACGCGTCGTCGGCCAGGTCCGCCATCGTGTACGGCGGCCGGACCCGGCCGCCCGCGAAGGCCCGGACGAGCGCGGAGCGGCCGACCCGCCCCGGCAGGACCGTGGACCGGCCGACGTCGCGGTTGTCGTACCGGATCACGTAGAACCCGGCGCGGGCCAGCGACGCGCACAGCTCGGGGTCCCACCAGGTCATCGGCCCGCCGAGGCCCATCACGAGCAGGAGCGGGTCGCCGTCCGGCTCGCCGTAGGTCTGGTAGCAGAGCTCGATCCCGTGACCGACCGGGGCGAACAGCTCCTCGGAGACCGGGATCGTGGCGGGCCTGGGCATGCGTCCAGTGAACCAGTTGAAGGCGAAATGGACACGACACCCCCGATTCGGCCGTGGCCAGACGGGTACAGGACGTAACGTGAGTCACATGTCGCCCTCGTCGCTCGCGGACTTCCTGCTTCCGCACGGCTTCGCGGTCCCGCACCCGGCCGCGGTCCTCCGCGAGGGCAGTGCGGCCACCGAGATCGGCCGCTACGCGCTCCGCGCCGCCGCCGACCGCCGGGCCCGCCGGGCGACGCCGTACGCCTCCCGCCCCGGGGCGCGGCTCGGTGACCCGGTGCTGCTGGTGCCCGGCTTCCTCGCCGGCGACGGCACGCTCGGCCTGATGTCGCGGTCGCTGCGGGCTCAGGGCTTCCGCACCTACCGCTCCCACATCCACTCGAACATCGGCTGCACGCTCAACGCCGCCGCGCAGCTCGAGGCGCGCCTGGAGTCCATCGCGATGCGGCGCGGTACCCGGGTCCAGATCGTCGGCCACTCGCTCGGCGGGATGCTGGCGCGCGGCGTCGCCGTCCGCCGTCCGGACCTGGTCTCCAACATCGTGACCATGGGCAGCCCGATGCTGGCCCCGGGTGCCCACCACGTCTCGCTCGCGGCGGCGGTCGACCTGCTGGTGCGGCTGAGCCGCGCCGGGGTGCCCGGTCTGATGTCGGCCGACTGCGTGCGCGGCGACTGCGCGCGGCAGAGCTTCGGCGAGAGCCGCCACCCGCTGCCCGCCGGCATCGACTTCACCGCGATCTACTCCCGCCGCGACGGCATCGTCGACTGGCGAGCCTGCGTCGACCCGGTCGCCCGCGCGGTCGAGGTGACCGCCTCGCACCTCGGCATGGCGTTCGACCCGCGGGTCATCGACGCCGTGTCCGGCGCCCTGCTGCGCTCGGACGTCTCAGCTGTCGAAGTCGATCGCGGCAAAAGCGCGTAGCTTCTGGAGCTGGTGCTCCGAGGTGATCGAGCGGATCGTGCCGCTGCGCGACCGCATCACCAGCGAGTGGGTGGTCACCCCGCCGGCCCGGTAGCGCACGCCGCGCAGCAGCTCGCCGTCGGTGATCCCGGTCGCGACGAAGAAGCAGTCGTCGCCGGTGACCAGGTCGTCGGTGGAGAGCACGTGGTCGGGGTCCAGGTCGTGCCCCGCGTCCAGCGCCTTCTGCCGCTCGGCGTCGTCCTGCGGCCAGAGCCGGCCCTGGATGACGCCGCCGAGCGACTTCATCGCGCAGGCGGTGATGATGCCCTCCGGCGTACCCCCGACGCCGAGCAGCAGGTCGATGCCGGTCTCCGCGCGGGCGGCCATGATCGCGCCGGCGACGTCGCCGTCGGTGATGAACTTGATCATCGCGCCGGTCGCGCGGATCTCCTCGACCAGGGCGGCGTGCCGCGGCCGGTCCAGGAGTACGACGGTGACGTCGGTCGGCCGCTTGCCCTTGGCCTTGGCGACCTGGTGGATGTTCTCGGCCACCGGGTAGCGGATGTCGACGACGCCCGCCGCCTCGGGACCGGTGACCAGCTTCTCCATGTAGAACACCGCGGACGGGTCGTACATCGAGCCGCGCGGCGCGACCGCCATCACCGACACCGCGTTCGTCATGCCCTTCGCGGTCAGCGTGGTGCCGTCGATCGGGTCGACGGCGACGTCGCACTCCGGCCCGGTGCCGTCGCCGACGCGCTCGCCGTTGTAGAGCATCGGGGCGTTGTCCTTCTCGCCCTCGCCGATGACGACGATGCCGTCCATCCCGATGGTGGAGATCATCACGCGCATCGCGTTGACCGCGACGCCGTCCGCGCCGTTCTTGTCGCCGCGCCCCACCCAGCGGCCGGCGGCCATCGCCGCCGCCTCGGTGACTCTGACGAGCTCCAGCGCCAGGTTGCGGTCGGGCGACTCGGGGGCGACGGACAAGGGGTCGGGCTCGCGCATGTCGCTGACTCTACTCAAGTCCGGTAGACCGCCACCTCGCTCGCCTTGACGGCGAACACCGCGCGGGCGCCGGGCGCCAGGTCGAGCTCGGCGGCCGACTGCACGGTCACATCGGCCGCGAGGTGGCCGGCGCGCACCCGCACCTGGTCACCGTGGGGCTCCAGCTCGGTGACCGTGACCGGGAAGCTGTTGCGCGGGCTGCCGCCCGGCGCCTCGCGGAACACCGAGACCGCGCTCGGCCGGAACACCGCGACCGCCGGTTCCCCCTCCACCGGTGCGTCGTCGGCGGCGATGCCGCGGACGCCGGCGACCGCCCCGTCCCGCCACGGGCCGGAGACCAGGTTGAGCCCGGCGATGCGGGCCGTGAACCCGCTGCGGGGTCGCTCCAGCACGTCCGTGGTCGGGCCGGCCTCCACGACCCGGCCGTTCTCCATCACGACCACGCGGTCGGCGAGCAGCAGCGCGTCGAGGACGTCGTGGGTCACCAGCACCACCGTGCGATCGGCCAGCACCCGCCGGAGGGTCTGCCGGAGGGCCGGCAGCACGGAGACGTCCAGGGCCGCCATCGGCTCGTCGAGCAGCAGCAGCCGTGGATCGGCGGCCAGGGCCCGGGCCAGCGCGACCCGCTGGCCCTGTCCGCCGGAGACCCGCGCGGGGCGGCGGTCCGCGAGGTCGGCGGCACCGACCTCGCCGAGCCAGCGCCGGGCGGTGGCCCGCGCCTCGCGGCGGCCGGCGCCGCGGCTGCGCGGCGCGAAGGCGACGTTCTCGAGCACGCTCAGGTGTGGGAACAGCAGCGGGTCCTGGGCGAGCAGGGCGATGCGCCGGTCGTGGGTCGGCACGAACGTGCCCGGCGCGGTGAGGTCCCGGCCGTCCAGCGTCACCCGGCCCGCGTCGGGGCGCAGCAGCCCGGCCGCGACCGCCAGCAGCGTCGACTTGCCGGCGCCGTTCGGGCCCAGCACGGCCAGGGTCTCGCCGTCGGCGACCTCGAGGGCCGCGTCCAGGCCGCGCGCGGCGACGGTGGCCGCCAGCTCCAGGCTCATCCGGCACGCCCCTGCCGGGCCAGGCCGATGACCAGCACCGCCACGACCACCAGCACCAGCGACAGCGCCACCGCGGCGTCCACGTCGGTCTCGCGGATCTGGTAGATCTCCAGCGGCAGGGTCCGGGTCACGCCCTGCAGGCTGCCGGCGAACGTGATGGTCGCGCCGAACTCGCCCAGCGACCGGGCGAACGCCAGGACCGCGCCGGAGAGCAGGCCGGGCAGCACCAGCGGCAGCGTCACCCGGCGGAACACCGTCGTCGGCCCGGCGCCGAGCGACGCCGCCACGACCTCGTAGCGCCGGCCGCCCGTGCGCAGGGCGCCCTCCAGGCTGACCACGAGGAACGGCAGGGCCACGAACGTCTGCGCCATGACCACGGCGGTCGTCGAGAACGCGACCTGGATCCCGAGGACGTCGAGCTCGTGGCCGAGCAGGCCGCGGCGGCCGAACGTGTACAGCAGCGCGATGCCGCCGACCACCGGCGGCAGCACCAGGGGCAGCAGCACCAGCGAGCGGAGCACGCCCTGCCCGGGGAACGACGTCCGCGCCAGCACCACCGCCATCGGCGTGCCGAAGAGCACGCAGAGCACCGTCGAGACCGCCGAGGTGCGGAGGCTGAGCCACAGTGCGTCCTGGGAGGCCTGCGAGGTGATCAGGCCGAGGAAGCCGGTCCAGTCGACCCTGGCCACGATCGCCACGAGGGGGAGCAGCACGAACGCCGCGCCGAGCGCCGCGGGGGCGTAGATCCAGCGGGGGATCACGGCGATCCGAAGCCGGCGTCGCGCAGGATCTGCCGGCCCGTGTCGCCGAGCACCATCTCGATGAACTCGCGGGCCAGGGCGGGCTCGTCGGTGCCCGCGACGGGCGCGATGGGATAGGTGTTCACGACGTCGCCGGACTCCGGGAACTCGATCCCGTGCACCCGGTCGGCGGCCGCCCTGACGTCGGTGACGTACACGAGGCCGGCGTCCGCCTCGCCGCTGGCGACCTTGCCGAGGACGTCGGTGACCGACTGCTCCTCGCTGACCGGGTGCAGCGTGACCCCGGCCCTCGCGGCCACCTGCTGGGCCGCCGCGCCGCAGGGCACCTCGGGGGCGCACACGACCACCTTCAGGCCCGGCTTCGCGAGGTCCTGGAAGCTCTGCACGTGCGCCGGGTTGTCCGGTGGGGTCGCGATCTCGAGCACGTTGGTCGCGAAGTCCTGCGGGTCGGCGCCGTCGAGGCCGGCGGCGACCAGCCTGTCCATGGTGGCGGTGTCCGCGGAGGCGAAGACGTCGGCCGGCGCGCCGTTCTCGATCTGGGCGACCAGGTCGGAGGAGCCGCCGAAGCTCAGCCGCACGTCGACGCCGTCGTGCTCGGCCTCGAACTCCTGCGCGATCTGCTCGAACGTGGCGGTGAGGGACGCCGCGGCATAGACCGTGAGCGTGGTGTCGCCCGACCCGCCGTGGTCGCCGCACGCGGCGGCGGGCAGGACCAGGGCGAGGACGGCCGGCAGGAGCAGCTTCCTCACGGCCGCTCCACCACGACGTTGGTGGACTTGACCGACGCGATCGCGCGCACCCCGCGCTCCAGGCCGAGCTCGTCGGCCGCCTCCGAGCTCATCAGGGAGACCATCCGGTAGGGGCCGCAGATCATCTCGACCTGGGCCATGACGGTGTCCCGGGTGACCTTCGTGACGATGCCGGCGAGCCGGTTCCGCGCGCTGACCGAGGCGGCGCGGGTGGCCTCGCGGTCGGGGTGGTCGGCCAGCGACTCCGCCAGCGCGGCGAGGTCGGCCCCGGCGACCACGGTGCGGCCGTCCTCCCGGCTGCTGGGCACGCGACCCGCCTCGACCCAGCGCCGCATGGTGTCGTCGCTGACGCCGAGCAGCTCGGCGGCTTCCGCGATCCGGTACGTCGGCACGCAGGAATCATGCCGCACCTGCGGTCATCTGACCAGCGAGAGAACCGCAACTGCGGACACGAGGCTGAGCGGGGTCGCGACCAGCGAGACCCGGTGCAGGCCGGCGAGCGACGGCCGGGTGCCGACCCGCACGAGCGTCCGGCGCCACAGCAGGTTCGCCAGCGAGCCGGTGTAGGTCAGGCCCGAGCCGATGTTCAGCCCGAGGAGCGCCGCGAGGATCGCGGTGTCGCCGAGCGGGGCCAGCATCGGCACCAGCAGCAGGGTCGCCGACAGGTTGGTGAGCAGGTTGGCCAGCACGGTGGCGAGCACCGCGATCGCCAGCAGGTCGACGAAGCCGGTGCCGGTCGGCAGCACGTGGGCGACCACGTCGCCCAGGAACCCGGCGGAGAGCGCCGCGACCACGACGCCGAGGCACAGCACGAAGACTGCGAACGCCGGGTGTGCGGCGTGCCCGGCCTCGCGCAGCGACACCAGGCCGCGGTGCCGGGCCCAGCCGACCAGCGCGACCGCAGCGACCAGCGAGATCCAGCACGGCTCCACGCCGAGCGGCGAGCCGATCGCGAAGCCCGCCAGCATCAGGCCGACGACGACCAGCGGGACCGGCTCGAGGGCCGGGTCCGGGTCGTGCCCCGCCGGCCGCACGGGCGCGGCCAGCTCTCGCCGGAACAGCAGGCGGAGGACGACGTACTCCACCGCGAGCACCGCGAGCAGCACCGGCGCCATCGCCACGGCGAAGCCGCCGAAGGTGAGGTCCAGGTGCGGCATCGCCAGGAGGTTCGTCAGGTTGGACACCGGGAGCAGCAGCGAGGCGGAGTTGGCCATCCGCAGGCACGCGTGCGAGCCCGGCCGGGCCGAGGTGCCGGCCGCCGCGGCGGCCGCGACCACGACCGGGGTGAGCAGCACGACGGTGGCGTCCAGGCTGAGCACGGCGGTCACCACCGCGGCGAGGAGGAAGACACCCGAGAACAGCCGCACCGGGCTGCCCGAGCTGGCCTCGCGGATGCGCGCGGCGGCCGCCGCGAAGAGACCGGCGCGGGCGCACACGTCGGCCACGACGAGGATCGTCACCAGGAACAGCACGACCGGGCCCAGGTGACGCAGCACGTCCTCGACGTCGCCCACGTCCAGGATCCCGGTCGCCAGGGCGGCGGCCGCGGCGAGCAGGCCGACGCCGAGCTCGGTGCGCGCCCGCGGGTGCACGTACGCGGTGACCAGCAGGGCGAGGAGGGCCGCCACCGGGATCGCGTCGAGGGGCGGCACGCGGCGACTGTAGTCGCATGGGGACAATGGCACCGTGAGCGAGGCGTCAGGAACGGGGCAGCCGAGCAGGTACCAGCGGAGCTTCGGGGGCCTGGTCGGCTCGATGATCGTCCTCGTGCTCGTGGTCCTCGGCATCGTGGTCTTCCGGGGGACCTTCCGGAACACCCCCGAGTACGAGCCCGACCACGTCGACTACCGGTCGCTGGTGGTGAGCATCCAGCAGGCCGGCCTGACGCCGGCGTACCCGGCCGCGCTTCCCGACGGGTGGTACGTCAAGGACGCCTCGTTCGACACCGGCGAGCGGCCGGCGCTCGACCTCGCGATGACCACGGCCGACGACCACTTCGCCGGGCTGCACGAGGAGGACGAGGACCTCGCGGAGCTCGTCGACACCTACGTCGGCACCGACGCCACCGAGGGCGAGCCCGTCGCGCTCGACAGCGCGGTCGCGTCCCGATGGCGGACGTTCTCCGATCCCGGGGGCGACCACGGCTACGCCGCGGAGGTCAGCGGCCAGACCGTCCTGGTCTACGGGTCGGCCCCGCAGGACGAGCTCGAGACCCTCGTCGAGTCGCTGACGACGGCGCCGCTGAAGCCGTGAGGCCAGCGCAATTGAACGCCCAGCCTTGCTCTACCGCCGAGTAACCCAGGTCAACTCAGCAATTGCACGACTACGACACCACAGGCCCCGCCCCAGAAGAGGGACGGGGCCTGTGGCGTCGGCTCAGAGCAGCGTGACCGTGGTCGACGTCGTCCCGGTCGAGGTCGTCACCTTGACCGTCACCACGTCGTTCTGGGCCAGCGTCCTGCCGGCGCTGACGGTCGGCACGGCGACGAACCTCGGGTCGGGCGAGGCGCCCAGGGCCTTGGTCGCCTTGGCCACCAGGGTGCTGCCCTTGAACACCTTCACCGTGAAGGCGCACGCGGAGGTGCAGGTGATGCCGAGCGTGACCTTCTTGATGGACCCCGCGCCGCCCGTCCGGGACGCGGTCGGGTTGACCGCCACGCCGCCGCCGGGCTGGACCGCGGCGCCCCTGACCGAGACGTCGGCCGAGGAGGAGCTGTCGGACGGGTCGTCGGGCGAGTGGACCGTCGCGGTGTTGGTGATGTGGTAGTACTGCGCCTCGTCCGGCGTCCGGACGGCCACGCAGGTGACCTGGATGTCGGCGTGCCAGCTGTCCCAGTCGGAGTTGTAGAACCGGAACATGTAGTTGTCGCCGCGCGGCTCCTTGCCGAGAGACAGCACGCTCGCGTCCTCGCCGGCGTAGCCGCCGACGATCGCCCGGGCGTTGCCGGTGCAGTGCTCGACGCCCTCGCCGCGGCTCTCGGAGCCGACCGAGATCGTGTGCGTCGACGTCGCCAGCGGCAGCGTCGTCGTGTGGTTGCTCGCCGAGGTCGTCTCCGGGGCGAGACAGTCGACGTCGAAGTTCGCAGCGGTGCCGGGCTCGTGGTCGACGACCCAGGTCCAGGCGCTGCCGACGGCCTTCGAGGTCCGCACGACCGCGATGCCGCTCGTCACCTCGAACCGCGGGGCGATCGGCGTGTAACCGGGCAGGCAGCTCCGCGTGACCCTCTCGCCGGTGGCGTTGGTGGAGGTGGCCGCGATCGTGCCGTTGCCCACCGAGTGGATCGTCACCAGGTCGTGGGTGTGTCCGTTGACCGTCCCGACGGTGCCGTCGAGGCAGGTCACCTTCACCTTGCCCTGGCCGCGGGACTCGCCCATGTTGGACGCGGTCACGGTCCAGCCGTCGACGCCTCCGACGGTGGTGGGCGTGCTCCGCGAGATCACGATCTCGTCGTAGTAGCCGCCCTGGTCGATCGCGTCGAGCAACAGGCCGCCGTCGGTGGCGACGTAGCCGGCCGGGCACAGGGCGGTGTAGGTCCGCGTCTTGCCGGCCGGGAGGTCGGCGAAGACCTCCTGCTTCTGCACGTCGACGTGGTGGCCGACGCTCGACCCGAGGCCGTCGGTGTTCACGGTGTCGCTGATCGTGGCCTGGAAGTAGACCGAGGTGCTCGAGCCAGCCGCGAGGCTGCCTCCCTGGCAGGAGAGGGCCTGACCGGTGACCGAGCACCACGACGATCCGCTGTAGCGCAGCGAACCCGGCACGTAGGTCAGGTCGTCCGGCAGCGTGTCGGTGACGGTCGTGTCCGTGGCGCCCGCGTCGCCGCGGTTGCTCACCTTGATCCGGTATTCGACCGTCTCGCCGGGGGCGGCCTTGACCGACGACTGGTAGTTGAGACCGAGGTGGGGGCGGCCGACGTCGTACCCGGTGTCGGCGAAGTTGAGCGCGGTGATCACGCCCTCGCCCTGGACGCCCGACCCGAGCGAGAAGCCGAAGGCGACCACGGTCGCGTTCGGGAACGCGGCGCGCCACTGGTCGAGCGTGCCGTGGTTGGCCGAACCGGAGCCGCCGGTGTGCGACGGGGCCAGGTCCTTCACCCACTGCGAGGAGCCGTTGGACAGCCACCAGTCGGTGCCGTAGAT
Source organism: Nocardioides aquiterrae (assembly GCF_039526625.1). NCBI lineage: Bacteria > Bacillati > Actinomycetota > Actinomycetes > Propionibacteriales > Nocardioidaceae > Nocardioides > Nocardioides aquiterrae. The sequence continues at coordinate 87,149 of NZ_BAAAJE010000023.1, read as the reverse complement.
CCGCTCGCCGACGAGGATGCCGTCGGGGTAGCCGTCGCTGTCGAAGTCCGTCACCAGCTGGAAGCCCGGGACGTTGTTCAGCGGGTCGGACGGGTTCGGCGCGATCTTGGTGTAGCCCAGCGACGGCTCGCCGACCTCGGCCAGCGGCGAGGACGTGGCGACGTACTCGGCGACCTTGTCCTGGCTGGTCGCGCCCTCGGTCCAGATGTGCAGGCCGTCCGCCCGCCACTCGTAGTGCCCCTTGGTGCGCGTGTCGCTCAGGGACGGTTCGAAGGTCAGCGGCGGTGTGAGCCGCGCGACCGTCTTCGCGATCCGCAGGTCGGCGGCGGGTGCCGCCTGGGCCGGCGTCTGGGCCAGCAAGGGGACGACGAGTGCGGCCACACCGGCCGCCGCTACGAGTCCCCCCATTCGTGCGCGTACGCGCATCCTTCGCATGCTCGTTCCCTTCCCCCAGGGTCACGTGCCTGCCCGATCACGCAGCGCTCCCGCTCTTTACCGACGCGTGGAAGAGTAAAAGAACGGCAACAGACCGTCAGTCGTAACGGGTCCGAAAATCGCAACACTCACCCCACGGGGTGGTAACAACCCCGGATTCGAAGGTAAATCGCGGTCCACAGGACGGTAACGTCTGGTCCACAGGACCAGACCGGTTCAGACCGGTCGACCCGCGAGCGGCTGCTCGTTCACGTCCCGCCGTCGTCGTCGTCGGCCTCCAGAGCGGCGTCGAGGCGCTGGCGGGCGCCGTCGAGCCAGGCCTGGCAGATCGTCGCCAGCTTCTCGCCGCGCTCCCAGAGGGCGAGCGACTCCTCGAGGGTGGTGCCGCCGGCCTCGAGCGCGCGCACCACCTCGACGAGCTCCTCGCGAGCCTGCTCGTACGACGGGGCCTCGTCGGTCTTCTCAGCCATCGGTCTCCTCGAGCTGCTCGGTCTTCGTGGCGGTGGCGTGGATCCGCCCGTCGGCGACCCGCACGCTGATCGGCTGCCGCGCGGAGACGTCCGCGACGGAGGTGAGCACGTGGCCGTCGGCGTCCTGCAGGACCGAGTACCCACGTCGCAGGGTCGCCAACGGGGACAGGGCTCGGGCCCGGGCCCGCTGGTGCCCGATGTCGTCGGTCGCGCGGTCCAGCGCGTGGCCCAGGGTCCGGCGGGCCCGGTCGCGGAGCTGCCGGACCTCGTCGAGCCGGGCGTCGAGCAGGCTGCGCGGGTCCGCGAGGGCGGGCCGCGAGCGCAGCGCGTCGAGGCCGGCCTGCTCGCGGGCGAGCCAGCCGCCGAAGGCGCCGCGGAGCCGCTCGCGGGCGCGGGCGACGTTGCGGGCCTCCTCGACGACGTCGGGGACGACCAGCTTCGCGGCGTCGGTCGGCGTGGAGGCGCGGACGTCGGCGACCAGGTCCAGCAGCGGCGTGTCGGGCTCGTGACCGATCGCGGACACCACCGGCGTCCGGACCCGCGCGACCGCGCGGATCAGCGCCTCGTCGGAGAACGGCAGCAGGTCCTCGACCGAGCCGCCACCGCGGGCCACCACGATCACCTCGACCTCGGCGTTGCGGTCCAGGCGCTCGAGCGCCTCGATCACCTCGGTCGCGGAGCGGGGCCCCTGCATCGCGGCGTACGCGACCTCGAAGCGGACGGCCGGCCAGCGGCGGCGGGCGTTCTCGAGGACGTCGCGCTCGGCGGCGCTGTTCGGCGCGGTGACCAACCCGACCGTGCCGGGCAGGAACGGCAGCGCCCGCTTCAGCTCGCTCGCGAACAGCCCCTCCGCGGCGAGCAGCTGGCGGCGCCGCTCGAGCCGGGCGAGCAGCTCGCCGAGGCCGACCATCCGGATGTCGCGCGCGTAGAGCGAGAGCGTGCCGCGGTTGGCGTAGTACGACGGCTTCGCGTGCACGACGATGCTCGCGCCCTCGACCAGCGGCGGGTTCAGGCCGTCGAAGAGCGTGCGCGAGCAGGTGACCGGGATCGAGATGTCGGCCACGGCATCGCGCAGCGTCAGGAAGACCGTGTTCATGCCCGGGCGGCGGCTGACCTGCGCGACCTGGCCCTCGACCCACACGGCGCCGAGCCGGTCGACCCAGCCGGCGATCGCGTTCGCGATCTGCCGGACCGGGGCCGGTGACTCGAGCGAGGTCTCCAGGGCCATGCGGCGAGATTAGGGGATCACCCCGACGTCCCTAGACTGGACCGCATGACGACCGACATGGGCATGCCGCCGATCCTGTCGCCGGAGGAGGCCGACCGGGCCGTCCTGCTGGCGGCGCCGCGGGGCTACTGCGCCGGTGTCGACCGCGCCGTGATCACCGTGGAGAAGGCGCTCGACCTGTACGGCGCCCCCGTCTACGTGCGCAAGCAGATCGTCCACAACAAGCACGTGGTCGCGGACCTCGAGGAGCGCGGCGCGATCTTCGTCGAGGAGCTCGACGAGGTGCCGCCCGGCAAGACCGTGGTCTTCTCCGCCCATGGTGTGTCGCCCGAGGTGCACCGGCAGGCCGAGGCGCGGTCGCTGAAGACCATCGACGCGACCTGCCCGCTGGTGACCAAGGTGCACCACGAGGCGAAGCGGTTCGCAGGCGAGGACTACGACATCCTCCTCATCGGACACGCCGGCCACGAGGAGGTCGAGGGCACCGCGGGTGAGGCGCCGGAGCACATTCAGCTGGTCCAGGGCCCGGACGACGTCGCGAACATCGTGGTGCGCGACCCGTCCCGCGTCGCCTGGCTCTCGCAGACCACGCTGTCGGTCGACGAGACGCTGGAGACGGTGGCCGCGATCCGGGAGCGGTTCCCCGAGCTGCTCGACCCGCCCAGCGACGACATCTGCTACGCGACCCAGAACCGCCAGCTCGCGGTGAAGGAGATCGCGCAGGGCTCGGACCTGGTGATCGTGGTCGGCTCCGGCAACTCCTCGAACTCGGTCCGGCTGGTCGAGGTCGCGCTCGAGGCCGGCGCCCGCGCGGCGTACCGCGTCGACGACGCCGGCGAGATCGACGAGGCCTGGCTGGACGGCGTCCGCACGGTCAGCGTGACCTCGGGCGCCAGCGTGCCGGAGGCGCTGGTGCAGGGCGTGCTCGCGTTCCTCGCCGAGCGCGGCTACCCGGACGCGAAGGCGGTGCACAGCGCCGAGGAGTCGCTGATCTTCGCGCTCCCCAAGGAGCTGCGCCGCGACCTCAAGGCCGCCGGGCGGGTCTGAGCGGTCGGCCATGGCCCGCTACCTCGACGTCCACCCGGACAACCCGCAGCCGCGGCTGCTCGGCCAGATCGCCGACGCGCTGCGCGACGACCAGCTGATCGCCTACCCGACCGACTCCGGCTACGCCCTCGGCTGCCGGCTCGGCAACCGCGACGGGCGCGACCGGATCCTGCGGATCCGGGGCCTCGACGAGAAGCACCACTTCACGCTGATGTGCAAAGACTTCGCCCAGCTCGGGCAGTTCGTGAAGCTCGACAACTCGGCGTTCCGTGCGATCAAGGCGGCGACGCCCGGGCCCTACACGTTCATCCTCCCGGCCACCCAGGAGGTGCCGCGGCGGCTGATGCACCCGAAGAAGCGCACGGTCGGCGTCCGCATCCCCGACCACGTGTTCGTGCAGGCGCTGCTGGACACGCTCGGGGAGCCGCTGCTGACCAGCACGCTGATCCTGCCGGGGGAGACCGAGCCGCGCAGCCTGGGCTGGGAGATCAAGGAGGAGCTCGACCACCAGGTCGACGTGGTCGTCGAGGCGGGCGAGACGCTCGCCCAGCCGACCACGGTCATCGACTGGTCGGAGGGCTACCCCGAGGTGGTGCGCGTGGGCGCCGGGGACCCGGAGCGCTTCGAGGCCGCCTGACCCCCCTGCCGGCCCAGCACCCGGTGCCGGACGGCGAGGACCGCCAGGCACAAGCCGTAGCCGAGGACCAGGGCGGCCGCGTGGTGGCCGAGGCCCGCGACGACCGCCTGGATGACGCCGTCACTGGGGTCGGCGATCACGTCGGGACGGGTGGCGCCGAGGAGCGTGAAGACCCCGACCATGAGGAGCGGTGGCAGCACGCCGATCGTGAAGAAGTCCGCGGGGCGCACGGCGAGCGCCATCGCCACGCAGACCAGCACGTAGCAGACGTCGAAGAAGACGCCGACCTGGCCGAAGATCGCCTGGTCCAGCACGACCGCCGTGAGGGCGAGCGCCAGCCCGAGCGCGACGACCTGACGGCCCGGCTCGCGCCCCTCCTCCCAGAGAGTCCGGCGCTGGCTCACAAGGCCACGCTAGGGTCCGCGCCCCCCTCCTCGTCGGCGGCGCGCCGTTCCACGACCCGCAGGTCGACCGGTGATATGGACCGGGGTTGCGACTCCACCTGGCGGGGTGCGGGCAGGTCCCCGAACCGCCGCGCGGTGACGAGCACCCGCGACTCGAGGCTGCCAACCGTCGTGTTGTAGTGACCCACCGCGGCGTTCAGGGACCGCCCGAGCTGGTCCAGGTGGGTGTTCAGGCCGGCCAGCCGGCCGTGCAGCTCGCGGCCGAGCCGGTGGATCTCCCGCGCCTGGTCGGCCAGCGCCTCGTGGCTCCAGCCGTGCGCGACCGTGCGCAGCAGCGCGATCAGCGTCGTCGGCGTCGCGAGCACGACCTGCCGCGCGGCGGCGTACTCGATCAGGCTCCCGTCGGTCTCGAGCGCGGCTGCCAGGAACGACTCGGCCGGGACGAACAGGACGACGAAGTCGGGGCTCTCGGTGAGCGAGCGCCAGTAGGCCTTGGAGCCGAGGGTGTCGACGTGCGTGCGGAGCTGGCCCGCGTGCCGGCGCAGGTGGTGCTCGCGCTCGTCGTCGTCCTCGGTCGACGTGGCGTCGAGGTAGGCGTCCAGCGGCACCTTGGCGTCGACGACCACGGTGCGGCCCCCGACCAGGTGGACGAGGAGATCGGGGCGCCGGGCCCCGTCGTCGAGGCGGACCTGCTCGGCGAAGTCGCACCGGTCGACCAGGCCGGCCAGCTCGACGGCGCGGCGCAGGTGCAGCTCGCCCCACCGGCCGCGCACCTGCGGCTTGCGGAGCGCGGTCGACAGCGACCGGGTCTCGCGCTGCAGCAGCTCGACCTGGGCGTCGAACTGGCCCTGCCAGCTCGCCCGGGCGCGGTCGAGGTGGTGCATCTGGTCGCTGAGCCGGTCCAGCCCCTGCATCACCTCGGCCTGGTCGACCAGGCCGGCGACGTACGGGGTGCGTGAACGCGACCACAGCACGCCGAGCAGGCCGCCGAGGGCCAGTCCGACGAGCAGGGTGAGGAAGAGCGTCACTGCGGTCATGGGGCCAGCATGGCGGCGCCCACCGACAGCCGGGTCGTGCGCCCGAGACCTTCCCCTGGGTCGGGCCAGGCACACGACCCGTCAGTCGAGGTCGACGACCACCGGCGCATGGTCGGAGGCGCCGGTGCCGGCCCGCTCCTCACGGTCGATGAACGCGCCGGTGACCCGGGCGGCGAACGCCGGCGAGCCGAGCACGAAGTCGATGCGCAGGCCACGGTTCCGCTCGAAGCGCTGCCGGTAGTAGTCCCAGTACGTGTAGACCTCGGGCCCCGGTGCGTGCGGCCGGACGACGTCGACGTACCCGTCGTCGAGGAACGCCTGGAACGCCGCGCGCTCGGGCGGGGTCACGTGGGTCGACTTCGCGAACTGCGCCATGTCGAAGACGTCCTCGTCGGTGGGCGCGATGTTCCAGTCGCCGACCAGCGCGGTGGGGCCGTCGCGCCACGCCTGCGCCGCCTCGCGCAGGCGGGTCAGCCAGTCCAGCTTGTAGACGTAGTGGGGGTCGTCGGGCTTGCGGCCGTTGGGCACGTAGAGCGACCACACCCGCACCCCGCCGCACGTCGCGCCGATCGCCCGCGACTCCGGCTCGGCCGGACCCTGCACGTCCTTGGCCCAGCCGGGCTGCCCGGGGAACCCGCTCTCGACGTCCTCGAGCCCGACCCGGCTGAGGATCGCGACGCCGTTCCACTGGTTGGTGCCGGAGACGGCGACGTCGTACCCGCGCGCCTCGATGCCCATCAGCGGCAGCTGGTCCTCGCGCGCCTTGGTCTCCTGGAGGGCCAGCACGTCGATCTCGTGCCGGTCGAGGAACGCCTCGACGCGGTCGATGCGGGAGCGGAGGGAGTTGACGTTCCAGGTGGCGATGCGCACGGTCGCCAGACTAGGGCGCTACGGGACCACCTCGAAGGTCGCCATCATGCCGTGGTCCTCGTGGTCGAGCATGTGGCAGTGGATCATGAACGGCCCGGTCCAGTCGGTGAACCGGGCGGCGACCACGACCTCCTCGCCCGGGTCCAGCTTCCACGTGTCCTCCAGGCCCTGCTCCCACGGTGGCGGCTTCGCGCCGTTGCGGCTGACCGTGCGCCACTGCTCCTCGTGGATGTGGACGTAGTGCGTGACCTCGCTGGTGTTGCGGAGCAGCCACGTCTCGGTGCTGCCGAGCTGCACCGTGTGGTCGACCCGGTCCGGGTCGTACGCCTGGCCGTTGATCGCCCAGTACGTGCCGGTCTCCGCGTCGCCCTCCAGCGAGAAGTCCCACGTCATCGAGATCTCGCCGGGTGCGTCCACCAGCTCCGGTGTCGGCAGCGTGGCGGGCACGCGGGTGCGGTCCTTCGCGTCGCCCCGCACCCGGAACTGCATCAGCTGCCCGACCCGGGAGCCGGTGCCCGTGTCGCTGTCGGTGCGCGGCACCGTCTGCAGCACGACGTTCTGGCCCGACTCGCCGTGGAAGTCGACGACCACGTCGGCGCGCTGCGACGGCCCGAGCAGGATGCTCTGCCGCACCACCGGCTTCGGCAGCAGCCCGTCACCGGTGCCGATCTGCACGAACGGCCGGCCGTCGGACAGCGTCAGGTCGTACGACGAGAACGACGAGCTGTTGAGCAGCCGCAGCCGGTAGTGCACCGCCGAGGTGCGCAGGTGCGGGGCGAACCGGCCGTTGACCAGGATCTGGGTGCCGACCGTGGCGTCGTTCGGCGGCGCGTGCGGGCCGGTGTAGCCGGTGCCCATGTCCATGTCGTGGTGACCCATGTCGCGGTGACCCATGTCGCGGTGGTCCATCCTCATGTCCGGCTCGTGCGGCGGGACGAGCTGGTTGCGCCGGGTGAAGCTGCGGTCGGAGATCATCAGCGGCACGTCGCGGCCGCCGGTCGGCAGGCGGAGCTTCGCCTCGGCCGGGTCGTCGACGATGAACATGCCCTGCAGACCCATCCAGTTGTTGCGGGCGGTGTGGTCCATCCGGTGGTCGTGGTACCAGAAGAACGAGCCCGGCTCCGGCTTGCCGTCGTCGGTCAGGTCGTAGCGGTAGGTGCGCGCGCCGCCCCGCGGGATCAGGAAGGTGGTTGGCTGGCCGTCGTGCTCCGACGCGTGGTGGTCACCGTGCAGGTGCATCGACATCGACCCGGCTTCGCGCGGCAGGTGGTTCGCGACGGTGACCAGGGTGCGGTGTCCCGACGGGCGGCGGATCGTGGGGCCGGGCCAGCTGCCGCCGTACGTCCACGCCTGCGTCTTGCGTCCGTCCGGCAGCATCCGGACGGCGGTCCTGCGCATGTCGAGCCGGACGTGGTCGCCGCTCAGCGTCTGCGGGACGGCGAGCGGCAGCCGGAACTTCAGCTTGCCACCGTGGGTCCCGCCGGACCCGCCGGTGACGGTCAGCGTGCCGCGCATGTTGGGGTGGAAGCGGCAGTAGAACCCGTAGTCGCCGGCGGCGAGGCCCGTGGCGCCGGGGATGGAGCGGGTGCCGCCCGGGGGCACGACGGCGTCGAAGAGCGGCTTGCCGCCGGCGTCGGTGGCCTCAGAGGTGACCGTGTGCGTGTACGTGTCCTGGTTCAGCACCGACAGCCGGCCGTCCTGGGAGATCGTCACCCGCGGGGTCGCGTAGCCGCCGGTCAGGCCGGCCTGGTCGATGAGGATCGTCGCCGAGACGGTCTCGGTGCCGCCCGAGGTGCCCGCCCCGATGCCGAGCGCCGCGGTTCCGGGCGCGCGACCGGACGAGCCGGCGACGTGGTGGACGTGGGCGGCGACGAGCACGGCGACGGCGAGCAGGGCGAACGCGAGGGTGCGCGGCTGCCGGCGGGTCACACCGGCATCTTGGCCCGCTGACCCTGCCGCCGGTGCCGAAACGGCGAGATGGTGCGCGCCCCTGCCGCGTTGCGCCCGGCTGCCCAGGCACCGCTGATTCGGGTCGGCCCCCGGCGCCGCCGTAGACTCGCGGCCCGTGGCTCTCACCATCGGCATCGTCGGTCTCCCGAACGCGGGCAAGTCGACCCTCTTCAACGCCCTGACCAAGAACGACGTCCTCGCGGCGAACTACCCGTTCGCGACGATCGAGCCGAACGTCGGGGTCGTGGGCGTCCCGGACGACCGGCTGCCGAGGCTCGCCGAGCTGTTCGGGTCGGCCCGGATCCTGCCGGCGACGGTCGAGTTCGTGGACATCGCCGGCATCGTGCGCGGCGCGTCGGAGGGTGAGGGCCTGGGCAACAAGTTCCTCGCGCACATCCGCGAGTCGGCCGCGATCTGCCAGGTCACCCGCGTCTTCCGCGACGAGGACGTCACCCACGTCGACGGCGAGGTCAACCCGGCCAACGACATCTCGACGATCCAGACCGAGCTGATCCTCGCCGACCTGCAGACCGTGGAGAAGGCGATCCCGCGGCTGGAGAAGGAGGCGAAGGGCAAGAAGGAGCTCGCTCCGGTCGTCGCCGCGGCCAAGGAGGCGCTCGCCGCGCTCGAGGCCGGTACGCCGATCATCGCGACCGACATCGACCGGGCGCTGATCCGCGAGCTGTCGCTGCTGACCGCCAAGCCGTTCATCTACGTCTTCAACTGCGACGCCGACGAGCTGGCCGACGAGGACCTCAAGAACCGGATGCGCGAGATCGTCGCGCCGTCCGAGGCGATCTTCCTGGACGCCAAGTTCGAGGCCGAGCTGGTCGAGCTCGACGACGACGAGGAGGCGCGCGAGATGCTGCGCGAGATGGGCGTCGACGAGCCGGGCCTCGAGGTCCTCGCCCGCGTCGGCTTCGACACCCTCGGTCTGCAGACCTACCTCACCGCCGGCCCCAAGGAGACCCGCGCCTGGACGATCCCGCAGGGTGCGACCGCCCCCGAGGCCGCCGGCGTCATCCACACCGACTTCCAGCGCGGGTTCATCAAGGCCGAGATCGTCTCCTTCGACGACCTGGTCGGGGCCGGCTCCCTGCTCAAGGCGCGCGAGGCCGGCAAGGTCCGCATGGAGGGCAAGGACTACGTCATGCAGGACGGCGACGTCGTGGAGTTCCGCTTCAACGTCTGAATCGGCGCGGTTGTGCAGGTCAGAGGGCGTATGGCCCCGTCGCCGATCCGTCTCCGCGAGGCAGCTACGGGGTGCCGTCGCCGGGTCGTTCGCGGTCTCCGTCTGCCCGTGGGTGGCGCCAACGCACGAGGACCCATCCCAGGATGACCAGGACGGTGAGGGCCCAGAGTCCTCGACCAGCGTCTGCGGACACGAAACTCATCCCGGCTAGCAACGCGCACCCGGCCGCCAAGACGATCAAGAGTTTCCGTGCCACGCGTGCTCCTCAGGCAAGATCGGGCCACGAAGCAGGTCAGGCCCCGCAACCAGCGCTCACCTAACCCCTTCTCAGGGTGAACGTCCACTGCTGGCTGTTCCCTGCGTCGAGGAGCAGCCCGTCGGTCGGTCCGAACTGGAAGTCGGTTTCGCTGGTGAACCGTGGGGCCGGTTGGTCACTCCCACAGCGTTTCGCTTCACCGTGTGAACCGGCGCGTGCGGCCAGGACCGGCTCACGTCCTCCGGTGCGTGTCGTAGTACTGACGCCAGACCAGCCGGTGGATCGGTATCCAGCGCGGGATCGAGCGCAGGCCGGGGATGAACGGCAGGAACATCAGGAGCAGGGTCAGCGCCATCATGAGGGCCCAGACCTCGGCGTCGGCGTTGTCCGAGGTCGAGAACGGCTTCACCTGGTACCAGAACGTGTAGAGCCACATCCACGGCTGCCCCGGGTAGTCGCCGACCTCGTTCATCATGCCCCACTGGTCCCCGCCGAGGTGCTGTGCGACCGCGGTGTCCTCGAGGTAGGTGCCGTCGGCGAGCAGCAGGATCGAACGGGTCTGGTCGCCGCCGTAGAAGGTGCTCGACGACGTGAGCGCTCCCTCGAGACCGCCCGACCGAGCCAGGTCCAGGAAGCCGGTCGTGAGCACCGGGACCGGGCCGAAGTCACCGCCCGTGACCGCGGTGGGGTCGCCGCCGGCCGCTGCCAGGGCATCGGCGTACGCCGTGGCCCAGGCGTGCTGGTGGTCGGTGGAGGCACCCTTCCAGGTGGCCAGCGCCTGGCTCAGCGCGGGAACCCCGACCACTCCTTCGAGGGGTTGCAGCACCAGGTCCTGCGAGTTCACGGGGATCCGCACCCCGCCGAGCTTCTGCAGCGGGACGCCGAGCACCTTCTGCCCCTCGGCGGCGTGGTTGTACGGCGCGCCGTACGTCGCGCTCGTCGTCGTGCCCGCCAGCTCGCCGGTCGCGGTCGCGATCACGTCGTTCGGGTCCGCCTGGGCCCACCGGGCCATCGTGATCGCCTTGTCGTCGGGCGAGGAGAAGATCGCAGCGAGCGCAACGGTCAGGAGCGTCATCGCGACCAGGGCGATCACGAACTCCTTGACCAGGTCGTAACGACGCGTCGCGAACATGTGGGAGTCGGGGGTGTTGTCGCGAGCGGCCGCCCGCCGTGTGGGTGACATGTCAGCCTCCCTGGCCCTGCCGCGACCGCGCGTCCAGTGGCGGGACCACGCCGTGACGTCGTACCAGGAGCACGTGCCACACGACGATGACGCCGACCACGAGGGGAAGCAACGCGACGTGCCAGAGCAGCATCTGCGCCGGATGGAGGATGTTGAACCAGGCACCGACCCCGATCGAGTTGATGCCGTCCTTGCCCTCGGCCGCGATCCACTGGGAGGTGAAGTTCGACTGCGAGAGGTAGCCGGTGAACGCGGTGCCGATCGAGGCCACGAACAGCAGGACGCCGGTGATCCAGGTGAGGCCGCGCCCCCCGCGCCACGCGGCCATCCAGAACTTGCCCCACAGGTGGATCACCATGGTCGCGAAGAACAGCTCGACGCTCCACAGGTGCATCGAGTTCACGAAGTGCCCCACCCAGGATGTGTGCCACCAGAGCGACCCGCGCACCGTCAGGGCGATCCCGGTGGCCAGCACCACGACGAACGAGGCGAGGCTGAGCACGCCGAACACGTAGATCCAGGAGGCGACGTACACGGGCTGACGGTCGGGCAGTACCTGCCCGGAGGGAACCAGTCCGGCGATCCGCCTTCGAAGCCACGCCGTCCAGCTGCCCGCGACGGCCGTCGGGGCCGTGGGCTCGTCGGCGCTCATGGCCGGGGCTCCCGGGAGCTGTCGTCAGGGTCGTGCGGGAACGGGAGGAGGAGCGCCAGGACGAAGACGACGATCATCGTCGCGATGATCAGGGCGTTCGTGACGCTGACGCTGATCACCCCCCAGTCGAGGTAGTGACCGCTGGAAACCGAGTATGCGTGAACAGCCATCGCGACAGCCCTCTTCCTCGGACACCGGGCTGGTACCCGTTGGCTGGATGGTGGGACCAGGGGTGGACGGCGAGGTAGAGGAAAGGTCCCATGCGTGTGCACGCGCGCGAGCCCCGGTCGGCGGCCGAGACCCGGGTGACCGTTCCGCTCCACGGTGTGAGCCGCGGACGTGGTGCGCAGTGGTTTCCGTGGACCACTGCGCACCACGCCCGCCCGAGGGCGCGGCGGGCCGGCCGACTCCCCCGAGCCGCCTGCCGACGCCGCCGCGGGGACAGGGAACACCACGCGAGCCGGTGCCGTCAGCCGAGTTGCAGGAACCTGCAAGTCACCGGTCGGCGTCCGGCCACAGCTGCAGCCGTACGCCGGCCGCGAACCGGGTCCGCACCCCGAGCAGGTCGAGCAGCGCGGCGATGTCGGCGCGCACCGTGCGCACGCTGACGCCGAGCGTGTCCGCGATGGCGTCGTCGCCGAGCCCGGTCGACATCAGGGCGACGACCTGGCGCTGGCGGCGGGTCAGGTCGACCGACGTGCCGGCCCACTCGGCCGCCGGGACCGCGTGCTCCCGCACGACCTCCCAGTAGCGCCACGCCGCCTCGAGACAGGCCGGCGAACGCACCGCCATCACCGTCTCCACACCGTCGGGGAGCGTGGGGCCCTGGAGCATCACGTACCGCCGGTCGATGATCTTCATCTCGAGCGGCGCGAAGCTGACGAGGTAGTCGGCGGCCGACTCGTTGGCCAGGAGCAGCAGCGCGCCGACACCGAGCCCGCCGGCGTCGAAGACGCTCTCCATCCGCATGCCCCGCTCGAGGAGGCGACGGTTGTTGGGCAGACTGACGCGCAGCTGTTCGACGGTCGCCGAGCTACGGATCGAGTGCATCTCCCGCCAGCTGTCCGAGTGGCCCCACAGGCTCTGGTAGAGCTCGGGGTTGGTGCTGCCGGCGGCCACGATCTCGGCGTCGGCCACCGGTCCCCGGACGAGGGTCGCGGCGACCTCGCTGCGGCGTACCTGCAGCCTCGCCGACGCGTCGAGGACCCGCTGCTTCGCGCCGGGAGTCAGGAGCTGGCGGGGTGCGCGCCGGACGTCGGGACGCTCGTCCGTCATCCGTCATCACCCGGGTCCGGCCACAGCTGCAGGCGTACGCCGGCCGCGAACCGGGTGCGGACGCCCAGGACGTCGAGCAGCGCCGCGATGTCCGCGCGCACGGTGCGCACGCTGACGCCGAGCGTGTCCGCGATGGCGTCGTCGCCGAGGCCGGACGCCATGAGCGCGACGACCTGCCGCTGCCGGGGCGTGAGGTCGGCGACGCCGCCGGCCCACTTCTTCACCGGGACGGCGAACCTGCGCACCGCCACCCAGTAGCGCCACGCGGCCTCGAGGCACGCCGCGGACCGCACCTCCATGACGGACGGCCCGCTGCCCGGGACGTGCGGACCCTGGAGGAGGACGGAGCGGCGATCGATGATCTTCATGTTCAGCGGCGCGAAGCTGACGAGGTAGTCGCCCACCGGTTCGTTGGCCAGGAGCAGCAGCGGCCCGACCGCGAGCCCCGTGGCGTCGAAGATGCTCTCCATGCGCAGCCCGCCCTCGAGGATCCGGCGGTTGTTCGGCAGGCTGAGCCGCAGCTGCGGGACGCTCGTCGTCGCGAGGACCGAGTGCAGCTCGCGCCAGCTGGCGGACTGCTCCATCAGCGGCCGGTTGAGCGTCGCGTTGTCGCTGCTGCTGGTCACGATGTGCGCGTGGGGCACCGGCCCCGCCGCCAGTGCGCCTGCGATCTCGCTGCGGCGCACCTGGAGCGCCGCGGCGGCGTCGAGGACCACCTGTTTGTCGCTCTCGTCCAGCAGCTTCCGGCCGGCGAGCCCGACGTCGGGGGCCCCGTCGCTCATGGCGCCGCCTCGCCGGCGGGCCAGTGCCGGAGCCGCGCGCCGGCCGCCTGCAGCACCGCGGCGGCGTCGAGGATCGCCTGCCGGTCGGCTTCAGGCACCCTGCGGTCCATCGTGAGGCACCCCCGTGTGCTTCGTTCTCCAGGACAGGAGAAGTCTAGAGTCGATCCATGCCCAGCGTGGTCGACCAGCTGATTCGCTGGGAGGAGTCCGGCGGGACGTGGTACGCCGTCGGCGCGACCGAGGTCGCGCTGTGCCGGTGCGACGGGGGAGAGGTCGTCGACCGGCTGGCCGTGGACGACGAGGAGGCCGCGGCCTACCTGCGCGACCGCCCGTCGAGCAGCTGACCGGTCAGCTCCGGCCGAGGGCGTCGATCGCCGCCATGTCCTCGTCGGTCAGGCTGAAGTCCGCGACGTCGGCGTTGGTGCGGATCCGGTCGGCGTCGACCGACTTCGGGATCACCACCACCCCGTGCTGGATGTGCCAGCGGACGATCACCTGCGCCGGCGAGCGCTCGAGCCGTTCGGCGATCGAGACGATCGTCGGGTCGTCGAGGGTGCCGTGCCGCAGCGCGCTGTAGCCCTCGAGCACGATCCCGCGCTCGCGGTGGGCGGCCAGCGTGCCGGCGTCGAAGAGGAACGGGCTCCACTCGATCTGGTTGACCGCCGGTGCGACGTCGGTGGCGGCGGTGACCTCGTCGACGAGCGCGAGGTCGAAGTTGCTGACGCCGATCTCGCGGGTCAGGCCCGCGTCCCGCGCCTCGACGAGCGCACGCCAGAGGTCGGTGTTGACCGGACCGTCGGCCGGCCAGTGGATCAGCCAGAGGTCGACGCGGTCGGTGCGCAGGGCCTCGAGGCTCTGCTCCAGCGTCTCGCGCTCGCTCCCCGCGCGATGGGGCGGGCACTTGGTCGTGATGAAGACGTCGTCGCGCGGCACGCCGCTCTCGGCCAGGGCGCGTCCGACCTCGCTCTCGTTGCCGTACACCGTGGCGGTGTCCAGGTGCCGGTAGCCGGCCGCGAGCGCCGTGGCCGTCGCGCGCACCGCGTCGTCGCCGGTGATCTGCCAGGTCCCGAAGCCCAGCAGCGGCATGGTGCTGCCGCCCGGGAGGATCGCGGCGTCGTCGGGGATGTGGGGAGCGGTGTCGGACATGGCCTCCTGGTACCCGGTTTGCCCGACCCCACCGCCGGGGACCCGGACGTCGTGGCCGTCTTCATGGTGTGGACCGACGCCGACCTCGGCGCCGCCGAGCTGATCGGCCCGTGGCGCGAGGTGGTCGTCGCGGCGCCGGGCCTCGCCTTCGTCGACAGCGACGACACGCTCTCCCGGGTCTACCACGAGGTGAAGTGGTCGCTGCCGGACGGCGCCGCGCTCGCGGTCGCCCCGGTGGCCGGCCGCCCCAAGGCCAAGGGCCTCGCCGCCGGCACCCACACCTGGCTTCAGCGCACGACGACCGCGTGATCGCCCGCGGGCACCAGCTCGCCGATCACGGGGAAGCCGGGGACCTCCCCGGCCACCAGCAGCCCGCCGGACGTCTGGGCGTCGGCGAGGAGCACCAGCTCGTCGTCGGAGACCGCGGCGTCGACGTGCGGGCGCACCCACTCCAAGTTGCGCCGGCTGCCGCCGGGCACGTAGCCCTCGGCGTACGACGCGCGCGCGCCCTCGAGGTAGGGCACCGCTGCCGCGTCGAGGACCGCGGTGACGCCCGATGCCCGGCACATCTTGTAGAGGTGGCCGAGCAGCCCGAATCCGGTCACGTCGGTGGCGCAGGCGGCGCCCGCCTCCAGGGCGGCCCGCGACGCGTCGCGGTTGAGCCTGGTCATCACCTCGACGGCCTCGGGAAAGACCTCCCCGGTCGCCTTGTGCCGGTTGTTGAGGACGCCGAGGCCGATCGGCTTGGTGAGCGTCAGGGGTACCCCGGGGACGCCGGCGTCGTTGCGCAGCAGGCGGTCGGGGTCGGCGGTGCCGGTGACGGCCAGGCCGTACTTCGGCTCCGGGTCGTCGATGCTGTGCCCGCCGGCGAGATGGCAGCCGGCCTCGCGCGCGATGTCGGCACCGCCCCGCAGCACCTCGGCCGCGAGCTCGAACGGGATCCGGTCCCGTGGCCAGGCCAGCAGGTTCACCGCGACCAGCGGCGTCCCGCCCATCGCCCACACGTCGGAGAGCGCGTTGGCCGCCGCGATCCGGCCCCAGTCGTAGGGGTCGTCGACCACCGGCGTGAAGAAGTCGGTCGTGAGCACCACCGCCCGGTCGCCGTCGAGCCGCACCACGGCCGCGTCGTCACCGTTCTCGACGCCCACCAGCAGGTCGTCGCCGGCCGCGGGCACGACACCCGACAGCACCCTCTCCAGCTCACCGGGCGGGACCTTGCACGCACAGCCCCCTCCGGATGCGAACTGGGTGAGGCGCAGGGTCTGGGTGTCGGTCACCCCGACAGTTTGTCCTGCTTCCGGTCACGCTGCGGCACCACGGTGTACTTCGGGTCGCGGGCGGACTCCATGCCGGCCTCGAAGATCCCGAACCGGGTGGCCAGCGAGGCGCCGACGTACGTCGCCCCGGCGAGCACCGCAAGCAGCCGCGACCGCTTGCCGGCCAGCAGCGTGATCGCCGAGCCCACCGCCGTCGCGTTGCGGGCGGTCGTCATCAGCCGACCCGGGAGGCCGATGCGGTACGGCTCGGCCACCAGCCCCTTCTGCAGGATCCGCTCGGCCGCGAGGATCTCGACGGCGGCGCCGGCGAGCGCCATCCGCCGGGCCGGGGCGGCCTGGTCGACGGGGACGAGCATCATCGCCAGCCCGCCCGCCGCCTGGGCGCCGGAGCCGCCGAAGACGAACGGCAGCTCCCGGTGCGCCTCGTGCCACGCGGGCACCGCGGTGTTGGCGACCAGGGCGGCGGTGTAGGTCGCGAGCGGCGGCCCGAACACCGCGGCCCCGGCGCCGGCCAGCCGGCCCAGACGGGGGAACCACCCGGTCAGCTGCGACGCGGCGGCCGCGCCGGAGAATGCGCTGAACGGCGCCAGGATGAACGACCCGACCGAGAGCGGCGAGGTGGGCTTGAGGACCCGCAGCATCATGAGGAAGCGCTCCGGCCGGCCGAGGTCGTGGACCAGGGCGACGGTGCCTGCGGCGGCGCCGCTCGCCGCGGCGATCCGGGCGACCCGCTCCAGCTCGGGGCGGCCGGTCGCGGCGGCGCCCTCGGCGAGCAGGGCCGAGCAGCCGGCCAGCCCGCCCAGGAAGAGGTACAGCGGGACGTCCGGGGTCTTCCAGGTCGGCTGCTTGAGGATGGGGCGGCCGTAGTAGGACTCGAACTCCGGCTCGGGGACCATCGACTGCTCCCTCAACGCCGCCTCCCCACGCTTGTACTGAGGAGCCGAGGAACGAGGCGTCTCGAAGTGAAGGAGGCGACGCCGACGCCGACCAGCGTGGCCGCGGCCGCGCCGACGTGCTTCCAGATCGAGCCGAGGTCGCGGGTGGTGACGACCGGGTCCGGCGGCAGCCCGTAGACCTCCGGCTCGTCGAGCAGCAGGAAGAACGCCCCGTCGCCGCCGACCCCGTCGTCCGGGTCACGGCCGTAGAGCCGGGCGACGTCGACGCCCTTCTCGTGCAGCTCGGCGAGCCGCAGGTCGGCGCGCTCCCGCAGCTCGCTCAGCTCGCCGAACTGGATCGACTCGGTCGGGCACGCCTGCGCGCAGGCCGGGGTCTGGCCCTCCTTGAGGCGGTCGTAGCAGAGCGTGCACTTGAACGCCCGGCCGTCGCCCTTGCGCACGTCGATGACGCCGTACGGGCAGGCCGGCACGCAGTAGCCGCAGCCGTTGCACACGTCGGGCTGCACGACGACCGTGCCGAACTCGGTGCGGAACAGCGCCCCGGTCGGGCACACGTCGAGGCACGCGGCGTGCGTGCAGTGCTTGCAGACGTCCGACGACATCAGCCACTTCACGCCGTCGGCGCCGGACTCGGTCGCCTGATGGGTGCCCGGGGGAGCACCCAGGCCGGGCATGCCGAGGTCGACGGTCTCGATCGGCTTCTCCACGAACGCCACGTGCCGCCACGTGTTGGCGTCGAGCTGAGCCGTGTTGTCGTAGGACATGCCGGTGAGGAGGTAGCCGTCCTCGGGGACCTCGTTCCACTCCTTGCAGGCCACCTCGCAGGCCTTGCAGCCGATGCACACCGAGGTATCGGTGAAGAACCCCATCCGGGGCGGGTGCGCGTCGTACCCCGCGTCGTGCTGGACGTCGTCGAGCCGGCCCCACAGGCTGCCCATCAGGAGTTCTCCCTCTGCTCATCCATCCCGGCGCGGCGGCGGTACTCGGCGACGTACTCGATCAGCGCCGGCCCGCGCGGGCGCCGGCCCGGGCGGATGTCGCAGGTGCCGACCTTGTCCTGGATGTAGACGTTCGGGTCGAGGGTCAGGTTGACCAGGTCGTTGGGGGAGTCGCCGGTGGTGATGCCGTTGCCGCCCCAGTGGTACGGCAGCCCCACCTGCTCGACGAACCGGTCGCCGAGCCGCAGCGACCGGAGCCGCTCGGTCACCAGCACCCGCGCCTCGATCGCCGTGCGGCCGGTGACGATCGTCGCCCAGCCGCCGTGCTCGAGCCCCCGCTCCTCGGCGAGCCGCGGCGAGACCTCGCAGAACGGCTCCGGCTGCAGCTCGCTCAGGTAGGGCAGCGTGCGGCTCATGCCGCCGGCGGTGTGGTGCTCGGTGAGCCGGTACGTCGTGAAGACGTAGGGGAACACGTCGCTCTCGCTGGGGTTGAGCGGGTTCGCCGCCGCCTGCACCGTCTTGCGGGTCGGGTTGTTCTGCTGCCCGTAGAGCGGGTTGCGCACCGGCGACTCGGCGGGCTCGTAGTGGCTCGGCATCGGCCCGTCGGCGAGCCCGAGCGGCGCGAACAGCCAGGCCTTCCCGTCGGTCTGCATGATGAACGGGTCCTGCCCGCCGATCGCGTCCGGGCCGGTGGCGCCCTCCGGTGGCTCGTAGTCGGGGGCGCGGTCGGGGATGAAGTCCGGCACGTCGGGTCCGGTCCACCTCCCCTGCTCGGCGTCCCACCAGATGTAGCGCTTGCGCTCGCTCCAGGGCGTGCCGTCGGGCGCGGCGGAGGCGCGGTTGTAGATGATGCGCCGGTTGGCCGGCCAGACCCAGCCCCACTCGAGGGCCACCTGGTCCTGCTCCCAGTGTGGCTTGCGGCGCCGCGCCTGGTTGACCTCGTCGGCGTACACGCCGCAGTAGATCCAGCAGCCACACGCCGTGGAGCCGTCGTCCTTGAGCTCCGTGTACGCCGACAGCGCCCTGCCGTCCGGGCCGGTGCCGTTGATCTCGCGCAGCACGGCCTGTCCGTCCGGCTCGCCCTGCTCGTCGACGGGGTAGTCCCAGGCGAGGTCGAGCAGCGGGCGGTCCATCTCGTCGGTGGATCCCGCCAGCTTCTCCCGAAGGCGCACCCCGAGCCGGAAGTAGAAGTCGAGCTCGCTGCGGCAGTCGCCCGGCGGGTCGACCGCCTTGTCGCGCCACTGGAGCATCCGCTGGGTCTGGGTGAAGGAGCCCGCCTTCTCGACGTGGCTGGCTGCCGGCAGGAAGAACACCTCGGTGCCGATCTCCTCGGTGACCAGCTCGCCGGTCTCGATCTCGGGGCCGTCCTTCCAGAACGTCGCCGACTCGATCATCTGCAGGTCCCGCACGACCAGCCAGTCGAGGTTGGCCATGCCGAGGCGCTGCATCTTGCCGTTGCTGGAGCCGACGGCGGGGTTCTCGCCGACGATGAAGTAGCCCTTGCAGCCGCCGTCGATCATCGACTTCACCGTGGTGTAGGTCGACGCGTCGCCGGTCAGCCGTGGCAGGTAGTCGAAGCAGAAGTCGTTGTCGGCGGTCGCCGCGTCGCCCCAGTACGCCTTGAGCAGGCTGACGATGTACGACCGCATGTTGCCCCAGAAGCCGGTCTTGCCGGCGTCCGCGGCGACGTACTCGTCCAGGTCCCGGTGCTGGCTCGCGTGCGGCATCGGCAGGTAGCCGGGGAGGATGTTGAAGAGAGTCGGGATGTCGGTCGAGCCCTGGATGCTCGCGTGCCCGCGCAACGCCAGGATACCGCCGCCGGGCCGGCCGATGTTGCCCAGCAACGTCTGGAGGATCGACGCGGTGCGGATCATCTGGGCGCCCACGCTGTGCTGGGTCCAGCCGACCGCGTAGCAGAACGCCGAGGTCCGCTCCCGGCCGCTGTTGGAGGTGAGTGCGTCGGCGACCTTCCGGAACTGGTCCGGCCCGATCCCGCAGACCTCCTGCACCATCTCCGGCGTGTAGCGGGAGAAGTGCCGCTTGAGGATCTGGAACACACAGCGCGGGTCCTGGAGGGTCTCGTCGCGGCGCGGCTTCGCCTGGACCGCGGGGCCGCCGGACCCGTGTGACTCCGAGTGCGCCGCCTCGTGCTCCTCGGCGTGCGACGCGCCGGTGGCCTGCTCGGGGTCGCGCTGGCCGGCCGCCGCGGCGGCCGGTGCGCCGTCGTACTGCCAGGTGGCCGGGTCGTACTGGGCCCGGTCCGGGTCGTAGCCGGAGAACAGGCCGTCGAGGTCCTCGGTGTCGTGGAAGTCCTCGTCGACGATCGCCGCGGCGTTCGTGTACGCGACGACGTACTCGCGGAAGTCCAGGTCGTTGCTCAGCACGTGGTTGACCAGGCCGCCGAGGAACGCGATGTCGGAGCCCGCGCGGATCGGGACGTGCAGGTCGGCGACCGCCGACGTCCGCGTGAACCGCGGGTCGACGTGGATGATCGTCGCGCCGCGCTTCTTCGCCTCCATGACCCACTGGAAGCCCACGGGGTGGGCCTCGGCCATGTTCGATCCCTCGATGAGGATGCAGTCAGCGTTGCTGAGGTCCTGCAGGAAGGTGGTAGCCCCACCACGGCCGAACGAGGTACCCAGACCGGGCACCGTGGAGGAGTGTCATATCCGGGCCTGGTTCTCGATCTGGATCGCGCCCATCGCCGTGTAGAGCTTCTTCATGAGGTAGTTCTCCTCGTTGTCGAGGGTCGCTCCTCCGAGGCTGGCGATGCCGAGGGTGCGGCGGGTACGGCGACCCTCCGACTCCCACTCCCAGAACTCCTTGCGGGTCTTGATCACGCGGTCCGCGATCATGTCGACCGCGGTGTCGAGGTCGAGGTCCTCCCACTCGGTGCCGAACGGGCGGCGGTAGCGGACCTTCGTGACGCGGGTCGGGCTGGTCACCAGCTGCTTGCTGGCGCTGCCCTTGGGGCACAGCCGGCCGCGTGAGATCGGGCTGGCCGGGTTGCCCTCGATCTGGGTGACCTGGCCGTCCTTGACGAAGACCTTCTGGGCGCAGCCGACGGCGCAGTAGGGGCAGACCGACTCGACGACCTTGTCGGCCTGCACGGTGCGGGGCTCGAGGGTCGCGCTGCGCTTCGACTGGGCGGCCTGGCCTCGGCCGAGCCGGTCACGGCCGGTCACCTGCCGCACCAGCGGCCAGCCCAAGAACGCCTCCACGAAGGCCACAGTAACCACCCCGCTAGATTCCTACACGGAGGCGTTCCTCGTCTGGTGACGGGCGCGGTCCTCAAAACCGTAGTGGCCGGGCACTCCCGGTCAGGCGGGTTCGATTCCCGTCCGCCTCCGCCAGACCCTTGAGGAGCCCTCCGTGCCCGACGACCCGCGCCGTCGTACGCCCCGCACCGACGCCGTGCTGGCCGACCCCGCCGTGGCCGGCGCCGCCGAGCGGCTCGGGCGGGCCCGGGTGAAGTCGGTGGTCGTCGCGGTGCTCGACGACGTGCGCTCCGGGAGCGTCGACCCGTCCGACGCGGCCGCGGAGGTGCTGTCCCGCCTGCCCGCCGCCGCGACGTCCCTGCGGCCGGTGGTCAACGCCACCGGCGTCGTCGTGCACACCAACCTCGGTCGCGCTCCGCTCTCGGCGGCCGCCGTGGCGGCCGTGCGGCTGGCCGCCGGCCCGACCGACGTGGAGATGGACCTCGGCACCGGCCGGCGCGGGCCCCGGGGGACGGGCGCGCTCGGGGCTCTGGCGGCCGCCGTGCCGGACGCCGGCGGCGTGCACGTCGTCAACAACGGCGCGGCCGCGCTGTCGCTCGTCGCCTGCGCGCTGGCCCAGGGCCGTGAGGTGGTGATCGCGCGCGGCGAGCTGGTCGAGATCGGCGACGGGTTCCGCATCCCGGAGCTGCTGGAGTCGATGGGCGTCCGGCTCCGCGAGGTCGGGACGACGAACCGGGTCCGGCTCGCCGACTACGAGGCCGCGGTCGGGCCGGCGACGGCGTTCGTGCTCAAGGTGCATCCCTCCAACTTCCGCGTCGAGGGCTTCACGTCGTCGGTCCCGGTCTCAGAGCTCACCGGTCTCGGGCTGCCCGTGGTCGTCGACATCGGGTCGGGCCTGCTCGCGCCGCACCCGCGGCTGCCCGACGAGCCGGACGCCGCGTCCGTGCTGCGCGAGGGGGCGTCGCTGGTGACCGCGTCCGGGGACAAGCTGCTCGGCGGCCCGCAGTGCGGGCTGCTGCTGGGCGAGGCCGCGCTGGTGGAGTCGCTGCGCCGGCACCCCTTCGCCCGAGCCCTGCGCGTCGACAAGCTCACGCTCGCCGCGCTCGAGGCCACGCTCACCGGGCCGCCGTCGCCGGTGGCCGCCGCGCTCGCGACGCGGCCCGAGGACCTGATGGGCCGCGCCCGCCGGATCGCCGAGGAGCTCGGCGGCGTCGCCGTCGCGTCCGAGGGCCGGGTCGGCGGGGGCGGCGCGCCCGGCGTACCCCTGGCGTCCGCGGCGGTCGCGCTGTCGCCCGACCTGGCGAAGGCGCTGCGGCTCGGCGACCCCTCGGTCGTCGGCCACGTCCACGACGGCCGCCTGCTGCTGGACCTGCTGACCGTGCCGGCCGAGCTCGACGACGTGCTCGTCGAGGCGGTACGCCGGGCGGCCACCTGATGCACGTCGTCGCCACGGCCGGGCACGTCGACCACGGCAAGTCCACGCTGGTGCGGGCGCTCACCGGGCAGGACCCGGACCGGCTCGCGGAGGAGAAGCGGCGCGGGCTGACCATCGAGCTCGGCTACTGCTGGACCGACCTCGCGCCGGTCGGCGAGGTGGCGTTCGTCGACGTGCCGGGCCACGAGCGGTTCGTGACCACCATGCTCTCCGGCGTCGGGCCGGTGCCGGTGGCGATGCTGGTGGTCGCAGCCGACGACCCGTGGATGCCGCAGGCGGCCGAGCACCTCGCGGCCCTCGACGCGCTCGGCGTCTCCCGGGGGCTCCTCGTCGTGACCCGCGCCGACCTCGCCGACCCCGCGCCGGCCCTGGCGCGAGCCCGGTCCGAGGTGGACGCGACATCGCTGCGCGGCATCCCCGCGACCGTCGTGAGCGGCCGGACGGGGGAGGGCCTGGACGACCTGCGGTCGACGCTGGCCGACGTCCTGTCGTCGGTGCCGGCGCCCGACCCGGCGGCGCCGGTGCGGCTGTGGGTGGACCGCCGGTTCCACGTGCGCGGCGCCGGCACGGTCGTCACCGGCACGCTGCCCGCGGGCACGGTCGCGCCCGGCACGGTGCTGTCCGTCGGCGGCGCGGAGGTGCGGGTGCGGGGGGTCGAGGCGCTCGGCGTCGCCCGCCCGTCGGTGTCCGGCGTGGCGCGGGTGGCGCTCGACCTCGGCGGGCACGCGCCGCCGATCGACCGCGGCGACGCGCTGGTGGCCGTGGACGCGTTCGAGGCCACGGCCCGCGTCGACGTCGCGATCCGCGGCGAGGGCGAGCCGCCGGAGCGGCCGGTGCTGCACGTCGGCTCCGCCCACGTCGGCACCCGCACGCGGGTGCTCGGGCCCGGGCTGGCCCGCCTCGTGCTCGACCGGCCGCTCCCGCTGCGGTACGGCGACCGCGCGATCCTCCGCGACCCGGGCAACCGCCGGGTGTGGGGCGTGCAGGTCCTCGACCCCGTGCCCGCGCGGCGCCCGCGCGACCTCGCCGGGCACGACGGCAGCCCGGCGGCGGAGCTGCGGATGCGCGGCGTCGTACGCCGGTCGCTGCTGCGGCGGATCGGCGCCCCGGCCGACCCGCTGCCGGAGGGGACGCTGGTCGCCGGCGACTGGCTGGTCGCGCCGCACCTGGTCGCGGGCCTGCGGCTGCGGCTCGCGGAGCTCGCCGACCGGCCGGTCGCGCCGGCGGAGGCCGCCCACGCGCTGGGTCTTCCCGACCCAGCGATCGTCACCGCGCTGGTCGCGCCGCCGCTGCGAGTCGACGCCGGCCGGGTCGTCGGCCCGGGCGAGCTGCCGGCCGTCCTCGTCGAGGCGGCCGACGTGCTGCGGCGCGAGCTGTCCGGCTTCGCGGCGCCGGAGGCCGGGCGGCTCGACGAGCTCGGGCTGGACGCCGCCGCGCTGGCCACGCTCCACCGGGCGGGGCTGCTGCTGCGCGTCGACGAGCGGGTCGTGCTCCTGCCCGGCGCGGACGAGCGGGCCGTGGACGTGCTCGCCGGGCTGGAGCAGCCGTTCACGACCAGTGCCGCGCGGCAGGCGCTCGGCACCTCGCGCCGGGTCGCGCTGCCGCTGCTCGCGCACCTGGACGCGACGGGCCGCACGGTGCGGCTCGCGGACGACCGGCGCAGGTTGCGCTGAGGCGCTGACCTCGGCCGGGCGGTCGCGGTCGAGACCCCGTACGGCGAACGCGGAGCGGTCCACTGTGAGCTCCTCGCGGTCCTTGGGCGTTGCGACCGAAAGCCAGCGAGCGGGGACGGCGGGCGGGTGGTTGCGGCCGGCTCCCGGCTTGCCGCCGTGGGTCGAGCTTGTCGAGACCCCGTACGACGGACGCGGCGCCGTCGACTGTCGGCTCCTCCCGGTGGGCTTGGGGTTGCGACCGATAGGCAGCGAACGGGGCGGTGGGTGGGTGGTTGCGGCCGGCGCCCGGCTCACGGTCCGACGCGGAAGTGTGGTTGATCCGACGCATCCAGTGAATCGGATCCACCACACTTCAGCCCTGGGTCACGGTGGTCGAGGTGCGAGCGGAGCGGCCCTCGAACCACCTGTGGAAACGGCACTGGGATCGTGACCTGATCGTGACCAGAACCCCTGTGGAATAAGGGGATTCTCCCCGGTCCACTGTCGGTGGCGGGTGCTTGAGTAGACCCATGACAGCGATCGCGACACCCCGGCACCGGGTCAGTGTCGCGACCGCGCACCTGCACGCCGAGCTCGACGCGGTTGCGGACGCATCGGTGTGGTCGATGGATCCCGCCGAGACGGCCTCGACCCTGATCGCGCTGCAGCGCGCCGAAGCCCGGGTGGCCGAGCTCAAGGCCCGGGTCGCCGCGCACGCCGACGAGCTGCATGTCGGTCAGGAGAAGGGGGCGTCGTCGGCGGCGGCGTGGCTCGCCCACGAGACCAAGACCACCCGCGGCGCCGCCCACGGGGCGGTCAGGTTGGGCCGGGACCTGGATGCCCATCCCGCGACCAGGGATGCACTCGCCGCCGGCAGGATCCACACCGATCAGGCGCGGGTGATCGTCCGGTGGGTCGACGACCTGCCCGACACGGTCCCGGCGGAGAAGGTCACCCAGGCGGAGGCGTTCCTGCTCGAGCAGGCCCGGCATCACGACGCGAAGGCTCTGAACCGGCTCGGGCACCGGTTGTTCGAGGTGATCGCCCCCGAGGAGGCCGACGCCCGCGAAGCCGCCCTCCTCGCCAGAGAGGAAGAAGCTGCCGCGAAGGCGTGCTCGCTCAAGATGCGCGACGACGGCCGGGGCAAGACCCACGGCGAGTTCACCATCCCCACCTTCCACGGTGCGGCCCTGCGCAAGATCCTCGCGGCGATCATGGCGGCCAAGCACCAGACCGCCACCAAGGGCGCCGGCGCCGCGGCCGAGCGGCGACCCACGCCCGAGGCGATGGGGCAGGCGTTCTGCGAACTCATCGAGCGCTACCCCGCCGACCGGGTCCCACACACCGGCGGCGTGTCGGCGACCGTGGTGGTGATGATCGACCTCGACGTCCTCCTCGGCCGGCTCGAGAAGGCCTGCGTGCTCGACACCGGGGAGAAGATCTCACCCGGCCAGGCCCGCCGGCTGGCGTGCGAGGCCGGGATCATCCCCGTCGTCCTGGGCGGGGACTCCCAACCCCTCGACGTCGGCCGGAAGCGGCGGTACTTCACCGAGGCCCAGCGGACCGCGATCCTCGTGCGGGACCGGGGCTGCCGCGCCGAAGGATGCGACCGCACCAGCGGCCTGCACGCCCACCACAAGCAACGCTGGGTCGACGGCGGCCACACCGACCTCGCCGACGGCGTGTCCCTGTGCCACTGGCACCACAACCGCGCCCACGACCCCACGTACACCACCCACCTACCACCCCAACGGCGACGTCACCTTCCACCGAAGGACGTAGGCCGATCCCGCTAGGTGCCCTGCGTCCCCTCGGGCTCCTCCATCGCCTGGTCGAAGGCGCGGGCGGCCGCGCGCCACGGCCCGGTCGGGCCGCCCTCGTCGGCCAGGCCGAGCAGGTGTGGGGTCAGGTCGGCGCTGAACCCCTCGCTGGCCTCGCGCGGGAGCAGCGAGGGCAGGTTGTCGATGGCGATGACGTCCAGCGGCGGGCTGTCGGGCGTGCCGTCGTGGAGTCGCCGGGTCGGCTCCTGCCAGGTGGTGATCTCGGTGTTCACCGGGAGCATGTTCGTGGGCCCGGTGACGTCGCACGTCACGTCGGCGAGCACCCGGAGCCGGCGCTCGTGCTGCAGGTCGGCGTGCTCCACGAACGGGGTGGTCGGGGTGTGCGTGACCACGCAGTTGACGAGCATGTCGTGGCCGAGGAGCGCCAGCTTGTGCAGGTCCCGGGTCTCCTGGCGGTCCCACCGGGTGATCGGCAGGCCGGCGGTCATCAGCGCCCGCTGGGCGCCACGGCCGGACCGCCCGCGCGCTCCGGTGACCAGCGCCAGCAGCTGGTCGGCGCCCGACTTGCCCGCCTGCTCCAGCTCCGCGTCCAGCTCGTGCTTGGCCATCGGGGCGAGCGGCGCGGTCAGCGTGCCGGCCAGGTGCAGGACGCCGAGCGCGGCGCCGACGTACCCCGCCCAGTAGCCGAACGCGACGACCCGCTTGTCGTCGGCGTCGGTGAGGTACTCGATATCGAGCAGCCGGCCGCCGCCGCGCCGGAACCGCTCCAGGGTGCGCCGGGCGTCCTCCTGCCCCTTGAAGGCGTGCGCAAAGTAGATGTGCTGGTGGCGCAGCGTCGCCGGCTCGTCCGGGAGCTCCTTGATCCCGAGGATGTAGGCGTCGTGGGGCGCGTCGGTCCAGGTGCCCCCGGGCACGATCGCCGCCCCGGCCGCGGCGTACTCCTCGTCGGTGAAGATCCGCTGGGGCGACTCCTCGACCGTCACCTCGAACCCCGCGTCCAGCAGGACGGGGACGTCGGCGGGTACGACGGGCGCCCGCCGCTCGGTGTCGCGGGCCTCGGACCGGATCCAGACGTGGACGGGCTGCATCCGCACAGGATGCCAGCGTCGGTCGGTGGCGCCGGTCATTGGGCCGTCAGCAGCTCGTCGAGGTCCGCCTGCAGGTCGGCGTCCGGACCGCCCTCGAGGCGCTCCAGGAGAGCCGCGAGCACGACGGCGACGGCGACGGCACCCGGGTCGGGGAACCCGAGGGCACGGTCCCCGAGGTAGCTGGCGCGCCCGCGCCTGGCGACCAGGTCCGAGGTGGCGCGTGCCCCGGCGATGGCGGCCGCCACGGCGTGGCGGTCCAGGCGCGAGCCCTCGGTGGCCGGCGCGAGCGCGTCGAGGAGGGTGCGGTCCCCGGGCGCGGCGCCGCCGACGCGGGCGACGGCCTCCAGGCCGTCCCGCAGGCCGACGACGACGGCGGCGGCGTCATCGGCCTGGCCGGCGTCGTCGGCATCGGGGCCGGCGACCGCGTCGGCGACCGCGGAGAACACCAGCCCGAACAGCGGGCCGCTGGACCCGCCGACGTCGTCGAGGAAGGCGCCGGCCACGGCGGACAGGTCGGCCGCGAGGTCCGCGTCCGGGCCGGCGGAACGCAGCAGCGCCGCCTGGAGCCCGCTGGAGAGGTTGGTGCCGATGTCGCCGTCGCCGGCGCGCTGGTCGAGCGCGTTGAGGTCGCGGCGGCGCGCCTCGAACGTCTCGGCCAGGCCGGCCAGCCAGCCGGAGGGCTGCGCGGTGGCGTCGGTGGCGTCGGCGGCGTCGCTCCCCGCGGTGGCCGTCTCTCCTGTGGCGGCGGCCTCCGGCGGCGGCCACTCGAGAGCTCGAGGGGTGGGCAGGCCGACCGTGTCGTGGGGTGCCCACCAGTGCTCGAGCCAGGACTCGTCGGCGGCGGTGAGGGTGAGCGAGAAGCCGCGCATGTCGAGGGCGGAGACATAGGTCCCGATGACGACGCTGCGGACGTGGTGACCGGCTGCCTCGACGGCGCGCACCGCCTCGGCGGCCGCGTGGGCCAGCTCCAGGTTGCCGGTGCCGCCGAGCCCGTTGACCAGGACGAGCACGCCCTCGTCCGGGTCGGGCAGCGCGCCGAGGAGGTCGCCGACCATGCGGTCGACCAGGTCGGCGAGCTCGGGATGGTCGATGCTCTCGGCGGCGGTCTCGCCGTGGATGCCGACGCCGTACTCCAGCGCGCCGGAAGCGACGTCGAACGCCGGCTCGCCGGTCTCGGGGGAGGTCTGGGCGGCGCTGGCGACGGCGATGGTCCGCGACCGCTCGGCGACCCGGCGGCCCAGCGCGACCAGGTCGTCGAACGAGACGCCGGTGTCGGCGGCGCCCCCGAGGACCTTCTCCACCACGACGGTGGCGCCGGTGCCCCGGCGCCCGACCTCGTGGCCCTCGGACCCGAGGTCGTCGTCGACCAGCACCTCGGCGACCCGGTGCCCCTCGGCGCGGAGCCGCTCGGCGGCGATGGCGAAGTTGATGCGGTCCCCGGTGTAGTTCTTGACCACGTGGATGATGCCGCCGGGCCGGGCGACGCGGGCGCTGGCGGCGTAGACCTGGCGGTTGTGGGGGGAGGTGAAGACCTCGCCCGGAGCCGCGGCGTCCAGGCCGCCCGCCCCCACGAACCCGGCGTGCATCGGCTCGTGGCCGGCACCGCCGCCGCTCACCAGCGCCACCTGCCGTCCCGGGGACGGCCGGAGCGCCCAGACGTACGCCGGCGACGCGTTCGTGGCGACGCTGCGACCGGAGGCGAGCGCGACCCCCTCGAGGGCGTGGAAGGACGGCGAGACGCCGTCGGTCAGGAAGCTGCGAGCCATCGTTGCTCCTCGGGCGGCGGACGCGAGTCGGTCCGGTCGGGACCGCCGTCCGACGGACGGCGGTCCCCGACCTTCTCGGAGACTACGAGGCGAACCGCTCCCAGACGCGGTGGTAGGCCATCTGCTCCTGCACCTGCTCGAGCACCTCGGCCGCGCCGTCGCCGCGGACGATGCCGGGCGTGCCGGTCACTCCGGCGGCCTCGAGCACCGTCTCACCCGCGCCCCAGGCGCCGATCACCTTGCAGTGCCGGTACGCCTCCTCGACGAGCAGCACCACCCGCGGGTCGACGGCCGCGGTGTCCGCGGCGCCCGCCTTGGCGTCGCGGGCCGGCAGCGCGTCGGGCGCCGGCACGGGCGCTCCCGCCAGGAGCACGGCGTCGAACTCGACCGACCGGGCGGTCGCGAACGTGCGCTGCACGGCCATCCCGCCGATCGTCCCGCCGTGCGGACCGATCAGCAGCGGCACCATCCCGGCGCCGAAGACGGCCAGCCGGACCTCCTCGACGCCCGTCAGGTCGCCGTCGGGGTCGACGACGATGCCGACCATCCGGCCGTCCGGCGGCCACGCCTCGCCGACCTGCGAGAGCGCGGGGCTGGGCTCCGGCTCCTGCAGCGCGATCGTCGGCTCCGGCGCCGGCAGCCCCAGGCCGGTCGCCACTTCGGAGCAGAGCCGCGCGTCGATGTTGGCCAGGCACTGGAGCTGCCGCTCCTTGATCGTCTGCTCGTAGCACTTGCCGAGCTCGAACGTGTACGCCCGGATGATGTGCTCCTGCTCCACCGGCGACATGCTCAGCCAGAACTGCCGCACCTGGCTGTAGTGGTCGTCGAACGACGCGGGCTGGGCCCGCACCTTGGTGCCCTCCGCGACCTTCGCCGGCAGGTGCTCGAAGACCCCCGCCAGGTCGCCGTCGGCGCCGGCGTGGAACGGGCAGCCGCCGTCCAGCGAGTTCGGCTTGTACGGCGCGACGCCGGTGTGCACCGCGTGCTGGTGGAAGCCGTCGCGGAGCATGTCGTTGGTCTCGGTGTGCGGCCGGTTCACCGGGATCTGGTTGAAGTTCGGGCCGCCGAGCCGGGACAGCTGGGTGTCGACGTACGAGAACAGCCGCGCCTGCACCAGCGGGTCGTCGGTGGCGTCGATGCCGGGCACGAGGTGGCCGACGTGGAAGGCGACCTGCTCGGTCTCGGCGAAGAAGTTCGTCGGGTTGGCGGTCAGCACCATCAGCCCGACCGGCTGCACCGGCGCCATCTCCTCGGGCACCATCTTGGTCGGGTCCAAGAGGTCGATGCCCTCGAAGACCTGCTCGGCGTTGTCCGGGAACACCTGCAGCCCGAGCTCGTACGCCGGGTACGCCCCCGCCTCGATCGCGTCGTAGAGGTCGCGCCGGTGGAAGTCCGGGTCGAGCCCGCCGAGCAGCTGGGCCTCCTCCCAGGTCAGGGAGTGCACGCCGAGCCGCGGCTTCCAGTGGAACTTCACCAGCGCGGTCTCACCCTCGGCGTTCTGCACCCGGAACGTGTGCACGCCGAAGCCCTCCATGGTCCGGTAGGACCGCGGGATGCCCCGGTCGGACATGTTCCACATCGTGTGGTGCTGGGCCTCGGTGTGCAGGGACACGAAGTCCCAGAACGTGTCGTGCGCGCTCTGCGCCTGCGGGATCTCGCGGTCCGGGTGCGGCTTGCCGGCGTGCACCACGTCGGGGAA
Source organism: Nocardioides aquiterrae (assembly GCF_039526625.1). NCBI lineage: Bacteria > Bacillati > Actinomycetota > Actinomycetes > Propionibacteriales > Nocardioidaceae > Nocardioides > Nocardioides aquiterrae. The sequence continues at coordinate 56,835 of NZ_BAAAJE010000023.1, read as the reverse complement.
CTTGATGCCGTCCTGGATGAAGAACACCGGGATGTTGTTGCCGACCAGGTCGAAGTTGCCCTCGTCGGTGTAGAACTTCGTCGCGAACCCGCGGGTGTCGCGGACGGTGTCGGCCGAGCCGCGCGACCCGAGCACGGTGGAGAACCGCACGAACGTCGGCGTCTCCACGCCCTCCTGCAGGAACGCGGCCTTGCACACCGTGTCCGCCGTGCCGTACCCGACGAAGACGCCGTGCGCCCCGGCGCCGCGCGCGTGCACGACCCGCTCGGGGATCCGCTCGTGGTCGAAGTGGGTGATCTTCTCGCGGAGGTGGTGGTCCTGGAGCAGGGTCGGGCCGCGCTCGCCGGCCTTGAGCGAGTGGTCGGTGTCGCGGAGCCGGACGCCGGTCGAGGTGGTCAGGTAGGTCTCGCGCTGGGCGCGGACGGTCGGTTCGGCGTCGACGTCGTTGCCGGTCGCGGTGCGTACGGCGGGGGCGACCTGGTCGGGCCGCGGCGGCAGCGGGGCGCGGGGCTCGGTGGGTTCCTCCAGCGACGGCGGCTCCGGTGCCGGCGCCCCGGGCACCGGTGGCTCGGCGAGCTCCGCGGCCTTCTCGGCGATCCGGCCGACCACCTTCTCGAACGTGTCCTTGGCAAGCTGCTTGGGGTCCATTGCCGCGCGGTACCCGCACGCGGGGGGCGCACACCACCCCGGAGGGGGTGCATGGGACCGCCCGTCGGGGTTACCGGCCGGCATGAGCACCCCCCACCACACCGCCAGCACGCCGCCGACCTGGCTGCCCACGGCCGCCACGGTCGTCGGCGCGACGTTCCTGCTCGTGGGCGTCCTGGGCTTCATCCCGGGCGTCACCACGAACTACGGCGACCTGACGTTCGCCGGTCACCGGAGCGACGCCGAGCTGCTCGGCATCTTCGAGGTGTCGATCCTGCACAACATCGTGCACCTGGCCTTCGGGGTGGTCGGCCTGGCTGCCGCCCGTGCGGCCGCGACCGCGGGCTGGTACCTGCTGGTCGGCGGCCTCGTCTACGCCGTGCTCTGGGTCTACGGGCTCGCCGTCGGCGAGGAGAGCGGTGCGAACTTCGTGCCGCTGAACTCCGCGGACAACTGGCTGCACTTCGTGCTCGCGGTCGCGATGATCGCGCTCGGCGCGGTCGGCCTCAAGCAGGTCCGGGACAGCGTCGGCACGGCCACCAGCGTCTGACGTGGCCACGGCGATGGACGGCGCTCGGGTCGTCGTCACCGGCGGCGCCGGCTTCCTGGGGTCCTGGCTGTGCGAACGGCTGCTCGGGGACGGCGCCGCCGTCGTCTGCGTCGACTCGCTGGTGACCGGCGCCCGGACCAATGTGGCACCGCTGGTCGACCACCCCCGGTTCACGTTCGTGGCCGCCGACGTCTGCGAGGGCGTGCCCGTGGACGGCGCGGTGGACCGGGTGTTCCACCTCGCCTCGGTCGCCTCGCCGGTGCACTACCTGCGCCTCCCGCTCGAGACGCTGCGCAGCGGCAGCCTCGGCACCACGCACGCCCTCGACCTCGCCGAGCGCACCGGCGCGCGGTTCCTCCTCGCGTCGACGTCCGAGGTGTACGGCGACCCGCTCGAGCACCCTCAGCACGAGAGCTACTGGGGCAACGTGAACCCGATCGGGCCGCGCAGCGTCTACGACGAGGCCAAGCGGTTCGCCGAGGCCACCACCGCGGCGTACCGCCGCTCGCTCGGCACGGACGCGACCATCGCCCGGATCTTCAACACCTACGGGCCGCGGATGGCCCTGGCGGACGGCCGCGTCGTGCCGGCGTTCGTGCAGCAGGCCCTCGCGGGCGAGCCGCTCACGGTGGCCGGCGACGGCAGCCAGACCCGCTCGCTGTGCTGGGTCGCGGACACCGTCGACGGACTGGTGCGGCTGGGGGAGTCCGGCTTCCCCGGCCCGGTCAACATCGGCGGGGACGCCGAGGTCACCGTGCTCGAGCTGGCCCGCACGATCATCGACCTCACGGGCTCGTCGTCGACGATCGAGCACGTGCCGCTGCCGCAGGACGACCCGCGGGTCCGGCGGCCCGACCTCGCCGAGGCCGAGGGGCTGCTCGGCTGGCGGCCGCGCACGCCGCTGCGCGAGGGCCTCATCCGGACCATCGAGTGGGTGGCCGCCCAGCGGCGGCCGGAGCACCTTCCAGCCTGACCGACGCGACGTCGACGACCTCGCCGACGCCGATCCGCAGCAGCGCGGGATCCGGCCGGTCGGCGTGCGGGTCGCCGATCCGCGTGCCGTGCCACAGCGCGGTGTGCGGACCCGTGGGCGGAGGCCCCCACCGGTGCGGCGGGGTCGGCCCGAACAGGACCACCGACGGCGTGCCGTACGCCGACGCGAGGTGCGCGACCCCGGTGTCGCCGCAGACGACGAGCCGGGCGTGCGCCACGACCGCGGCCAGCTGCTCGAGGTCGGTCCGCCCGGCGAGGGTCGCGGTCGGGGGTAGGCCGGCGAGCCCGCGGACCTGCTCGGCGAGGGCGGCCTCGCTCGCACCGCCGGTCACCACCACGCGCTCGCCGAGGCCGCTCGCCCAGCGGGCGACCGCGGCGTACCGCGCGGCCGGCCAGCGACGGCTCCCCGACGCCGCGCCGGGGTGCACCACCACCGCGCCCGCGTCGGCGGTCGGTGGCGGAGCCGGCAGCCGGAGGGCGTCGGGGTCGGCGTCGACGGCCAGGGCCCAGGAGACCAGCCGGCACCACCGCGCGCGCTCGTGCTCGTCGGGGTCCCACGGCGGCCCGTCGCCGTCGTACGCCACCACCCGGCCGGCGCCCAGCGCGTCCAGCAGGCGCCGGCTCGCGGGGCCGTTCCCGTGCAGGTCGACGGCGAGCTCGGGCGGGGGTCCCGCCCAGGGCACCGGTTCCAGCTCCCCGGTCGGGAGCAGCGCGTCGACGGCGCCGCAGCGCTCGACCAGGGGCCGGAGCGCTGCCGGCGCGGCCAGCACGATCTCGTGCCCGGGCAGGGCACGTCGCGCCGCGCGCAGCGCGGGCACCCCGGTGAGGAAGTCGCCCAGTCCGAGCGCCCGCAGGAACAGCGCCCGCCCGGTCAACGGCGGCTCCGCTCCGCGGCCGTCGTGAGCAGGGCGGTCGTCGAACGGCCGTCCAGGTAGGGCAGGACCACCGCCTGGCCGCCCCACTCGTCGAGCAGCGCGGCCTCGGGCAGGTCCGACCCGGCGTAGTCGCCGCCCTTGGCCCACACGTCGGGTCGCAGGCCGCGGATCGCGGCGAGCGGCGTGTCCTCGTCGAAGACGACGACGGCGTCGACCGGCTCGAGCGCCTCGAGCACCCGGGCCCGGTCGGCCTGGGGCACCAGCGGCCGGGTGTCGCCCTTGAGCCGGCGCACCGAGGCGTCGGAGTTCAGGCACACCACCAGGCAGTCGCCGAGCGCCCGCGCGGCCCGCAGGGTCGCGACGTGACCCGCGTGCAGGAGGTCGAAGCAGCCGCCGGTCGCGACCACGGTGCCGCCGGCCGACCGGACCCGATCGACCCGGTCCAGCCCGCGACCGGTGTCGCGGTCCGGTGCGGCGTAGCCGGCCGCGCCGCCGCGCGCGAGGAACTCCGAGGCCGCCACCACGCCCGCCTGCACCGCCTCCGACGGCAGGGCGCCGCCGGCGGTCGCGAGGGCGGCGGCGGAGGCGAGCCGGTCGCCGGCGCCGCACGGGTCGGTCACGGTCACCGGCGGCGCGGGCACGACCGCCGGGGCGGAGCCGCCGTGGGACAGCAGTGCCCCGCCGGACCCGAGCGTGACCGCGACGGCGTGCGCCTGCCAGGCCGCGACGAGCGTGCGGGCGTCGTCGTCGACCGCGCCGAG